>CBFDBP010000017.1:0-23840 GCA_965603065.1 uncultured Gammaproteobacteria bacterium | reverse complement strand
TTGGTGCTCTACCTTCGCCCATCCCTGGGCTCGTGCTGCCGACGGTCCCGTAAAGGCATGTCGGCTATCCAATGTTCGGCTTAATAACCCTTGAACCTAGATTCCGCAGTTGAACGGCCTGTGTGGTCGTCCTGAGTGTTCGGATGGCGTAGCAAAAAAATGAGTTAATGGCTGGTCCTTAATGAGTTTTTTTGCATAGCCAGGCGGGCACTCAGGGCGGCTACACGGGGCGTAGCGACTCACCCAAACGGTGAATCTGTTTAATCCATGAAAGATCATGCACACCAACACGTTAATATATCCTCGGAGCGGTCAACTGCGGAATCTAGGTTGAAGTGCGCAGTAACTACGGCTTGCTACACAAGCGCGCCACCGTTTCACGGGAGCGCTGCACCAGTGCGGCTCGCTCCTGTTCTGACAGGTACTCCCGCTTACCGTCTTCACCGAGGTTGTAGATGTTCCCGTAGTTTGTATAGTTGCGGAGATTATCACGAGCCTGGATACAGTCTTTTTTCCGCTTTTCCGCCTGTTCTTTCTGTTTTGCTTTCTGCTCCCGCGCCTGCTGCCGTTCGATCTGATAGGCGTTCAGCAACTTGCGGGTTTTCTGCATACGCTGCTGTTGATTCCCATGCGTCGGTGGGCTTGAATGTGGCTTGATGGCGCGAGTACTGGCTTCCCTGGCCTGATCGCCGAAATGCACCTGTCCTTTCTCGTCCACCCAGCGGTAGACCTCTGCATGAACAGACAGCTGCCCGGACAGCAGCAGCGCAATAAGCAGGCACTTACAGAAAACATTCATCATTTCCCTGTTATCGTTGCAAACGGTCCAACCTTAAACGCTGTCGTTCATCGAAAAGACGCCGCACAGCCAGATGAACTGCGGCGAGGGTACCGAAACCGGAGCCTGCCGAGACCAAAAACATAATTAAAATCTGGTACTTGACCGCCTCAACCGGCTCGGCACCCGCCAGAATCTGACCGGTCATCATACCGGGCAGACTGACGATACCGGCAGCCGCCATGGCGTTGATAATCGGTATCAAACCACTGCGAAAAACCTGCTGCTGGATACCTGATACGGCTTCGGACGCACTGTACCCCAGCATCAGGCGTGCCTCTATGACGTCACGCTGCTCCCAGGCTGACTGGGTCAAGCGGTCAAGCGCCAGCGCTATACCGTTCATGGTGTTGCCCAGCAACATGCCCAGTAAAGGAATGGCATACTGTGGCTGGTACCAGGGCTCATTACCCACCACCACAATCAGAGCAAACAATGCCACCGTAAACGAGGATACAAACATCGATACCACACCGATGCCATAACCCCATCTACCGGCAAAACGCCGGTGCTGACGCGCCATCACCTCGCGACCGGCAACCACCAGCATCAGCAAGGACAACAAACCCACCCACAGCAGGTTGCTGTTGGCGAACAGGGCTTTCAGCACCAGGCCGATCAGTGTGAGTTGTATAGCGGTGCGCAGGGCGGCAACCAGCAGCTGCTTTGCCAGTCCCGGATAGATGCGCGCCGAGGTCAAGGCCAGCGCCACCACCAGCAATGCAGCCAACGAGAGGTCGAAAACACTCAGTTGAATCATGCCGGCTTCTCCTCAGCCAGCCCGTGGCTATACAGATACAGGACTCTGCCGGCGATGCGCTCTATCTGATCAGCTGCATGTGTCACCCACAGACAGGCCGCCCGGTTTCTGCGCAGATAGTCCGTCACCAGCCGTTCAACCCTTTGGGTATTGACCGGATCAAGATTGGCCGTGGGCTCATCCAGTAACAGGATTCTTGGCTGATTACTCAGCAACCGTGCCAGCGCCAGACGCTGACGTTCGCCACTGGACAGACGTTCGGCCTGCCAACCCAGCACCTCATCCTCAAACCCCAGCTGACTGAAGATATCCGCCTGGACCCTTGGAAAATGCTCGCCGACTGTTTCCGACCACCAGCGGCTTTCGGCAGCTAAATAGCCAACCTGTCGGCGCCACTCTGTCGGCGGCATCTGCTCACGCTGCACGCCCTGTAAATACACTGAGCCTTGACTGACATCCAGGTCCGCCAGGCTTCTCAACATCAGGGTTTTACCCGTACCGCTTGGACCCGACAGGCAGACAAGCTCCGATGCCGACAGGGAAAAAGAAAGATCGCTCAAATTTGAACTGGATAAGTGCCGGACTTCGAATAATTTCATACGCTCATTATGGCACGCAGAAAAAAAGCGGGCGCCGAAGCGCCCGCTATAACGACTACCCTGTTCGGGACAGACACAAGTCCGTCCCTGGTAAGAGCCTTAGAGGCCGGAACCCTTTGTTCCGGTGAATTCGGGGTAGGCCTCCAGACCGCATTCGCCGAGGTCGACACCTTCGTACTCTTCTTCCTCGCTGACACGTATCCCCATAATGGCCTTGATCACCAGCCAGGTTATGAAGCTGGTCACAAACACCCAGGCCAGGATGGTGACCAGACCGATCAACTGGGCCTTCAGGGTGGCCTCGGGATTGGTAAATGCCACCGCGATCAGACCCCACATGCCGACCACGCCGTGCACCGAGATGGCGCCGACCGGATCATCGATTTTCATCTTGTCCAGGGTCAGGATGGCGAACACCACCAGCACACCACCGACGGCTCCGACAAGTGTCGAGATCAGCGGCGAACCGGCGAGCGGTTCGGCTGTGATCGCGACAAGCCCGGCCAGCGCACCGTTCAGCACCATGGTCAGATCGGTCTTGCCGAACAGCAGGCGTGCGGTCATCATGGCAGCCACAAGGCCACCCGCTGCCGCCATGTTAGTATTGACAAACACCAGTGCTACCGCGTTGGCCTCCCCGACATCCGAGAGCTTCAACTCGGAACCGCCGTTGAAACCGAACCAGCCAAGCCACAGGATAAAGGTGCCCAGCGTGGCCAGCGGCATGTTGGCACCCGGAATCGGGTTGATTTGACCACCAGGGCCGTACTTGCCTTTGCGGGCACCGAGCAACAGCACGCCCGCCAGCGCCGCGGTAGCACCCGCCAGGTGAACCACGCCCGAACCGGCAAAGTCGTTAAAGCCGAGTCCGTCCAGAAAGCCGCCACCCCACTTCCAGTAACCCTGCATGGGGTAGATAAAGCCGGTCATAACAATGGCAAAGAACAGGAACGACCACAGCTTCATACGTTCCGCGACCGCACCCGATACGATAGACATGGCGGTAGCGACAAACACAACCTGGAAAAAGAAGTCTGACAGGTTTGAGTAATAAGGCGCATCGTCACCACCTGCAAGCACGGCAGCAGCGTCATTGTCAGATGTGCCCAGAATGCCATTCAGACCCGGCCACCAACTATTCACGGCAGCATCTCCCGGGTACATGATGCCGTATCCCATCAGCATGTACATAATGCAGGCGATGGCGAACAGCGAGATATTCTTGGTCAGAATTTCCGCCGTGTTCTTGGAACGGACAAGGCCGGCCTCGAGCATGGCAAATCCGGCCGCCATCCACATCACGAGCGCGCCGCATACGAGAAAATAAAACGTATCCAACGCATATTTAGTTTCTAGAATTGCTTCCACTATTGGATCCTCCGCAGCTGGATAAACTGCCAATTGGATAACTCACAGAGCATCGGGTCCGGTCTCTCCGGTACGGATACGGACCGCCTGCTCTAACGGATATACAAAGATTTTGCCGTCACCGATCTTGCCAGTATTGGCGGCTTTGGAAATGGCTTCGATCACCTGCTCGGTCAATTCGTCGTTGACAGCAACTTCGAGTTTGACCTTGGGCAGAAAATCCACCACATATTCCGCGCCGCGGTACAATTCCGTATGGCCTTTCTGGCGTCCGAATCCTTTCACTTCAGTGACCGTGATGCCCTGTACGCCAATCTCGGACAACGCTTCACGCACATCATCGAGTTTGAAGGGCTTGATGATTGCAGATACAAGCTTCATCTGTTGGTCTCTCCTAGTCTGCGCCCGCCGTGAGACAGGTGGGCCTGATTTAATGTAGTCTTCGTTCGAAGAACGGCTTAAAAGTCTTTCGCCCAGCCGATCCAGAAGTTGGGGTTGTCGTCATCAGAAAGATCGTTTGCGTCGTCGATCTGCTCGTAGTTCACGCTTAATGAACCAAAATCGCCGGCGTCCTTACTGATACCGATACTCCAGTTCGTGTAGTTAAAATCGCAGTCGAAACAGTCACCGTCAGCATCGAAACTGTAGTGGCCAATCGAGGCGGTCGGTGCAAAGCCCTCATACGACCAGCCCGGATCGACGGACAGGCTGTAGTACACATCGCCGCTGTCGAACGCCCGTGGCTTGTTGACGCTATCGAGTTCGGACCAGAAGGTATAGGCAATGGTGCCGGTCAGCCACCAGTAACTCAGGCTGCCGCTGGCCTCGGCATAATCCAGATCACCGCCCTGGGCGTCACCACCGGCGCCCGGATACCAGTAGTACCAGGCGCTGACATCGTAACCGATCCCGGTATCACCGATATCGTTGCCGAAACCGGCATAACCGTCGACCTCGACGTCCTCCTTGCCCCCGAAGTCGACGTTGGACAGCCAGGTGCCGAGGTAAAAACCGGAGTCATGGGCGTAATCGATACCACCGGAAACGGCGGCATTGTCATCGGTCTGTGTGATACCGCGGAAATAATAGTTGCTCTGAACACCGAGGTTAGCGCTCAACTCGGCCTGCGCGACACCAGCACCAGCCAGCAGCGCTGTCGCCAGGAGGGTTTTCGTGCATGTCATGGTATATGGACTCCTATATTTGCGTTTTAGTAATACGAGATGAAAACACTGGCCAGGTGGACAAAGACGCTTCCACCCGAGACGTAGCCGATGCTTTTGCAGTTCCCGTGCCATCCAATTATTTTCAATGATTACAATCAGATATTTCGAATCACCGATTTCTGACAATTCGCTTATGCACCGATTCCGTGCCATTAGGCGAATTGCTCTAAAATAGTGCACAGAAAAAGTGCAACCTTTGCATATTTTAAGAGATGGACGCCGTAATTCGGCTCCGCTATGGTTACTACATGCCGGATAGCAGAATTTTCGATGACATAGCCCGTCGCCTGAGTGACGCCATGCCCGCCTCTGCGCAAGCCGTGCAGGACGACCTGGAGAAGAACCTGCGTGCTGCCGCCCAGGCCACCTTCGCCAGGCTGGACCTGGTAACGCGGGAGGAGTTCGACGTGCAGCGCAAACTGCTGGCACGCTCGCGTGCCAAAATCGAAGCGCTGGAGAAGCAGGTGGCGGAGCTGGAAGCGAAGCTGCTCAAGACAGGCAAAGGTTGATCAGTGCCTGATGACGATGAAACCTGTAGGAGCTGTCTCCTGACCGCGATTTGTTGGAAATTGACTATTTATCGCGGTCGGGAGACCGCTCCTACGTTGATATGAACCAAACATGATGTCTCCAAGGATGGAATGTTATGTCTCTCGCCGTGGTCTACAGCCGCGCCCAGCTGGGCGTACAGTCACTCCTGGTCAGCGTCGAAGTCCATCTGTCCAATGGCCTGCCTGGCCTGTCGATGGTCGGCTTGCCGGAAACAGCGGTACGAGAAAGCAAAGACCGGGTACGCAGTGCCCTGCTGAACAGTGGTTTTGAATTTCCCGCCAAACGTATCACCATCAATCTGGCGCCCGCCGACCTGCCCAAACAGGGCGGCCGCTATGACCTGGCGATTGCACTGGGCATACTCGCGGCGTCTGCCCAGATCCCGGGCACGATCCTCGATGGCTATGAATTCGTGGCCGAACTCGCTCTCAGCGGCGCCATCCGACCGGTCCAGGGCATATTGCCCTGCGCCGTCGGCGCCATCGGCAGCCGGCGCCGACTGATATGCGCCACCGACAACGGTGCTGAAGCCGCGCTAGCCGACCCGCAAAGGGTTTTCATCGCCGACCATCTTCTGCAAGTCTGTGAGCACCTGCACGACCAGGCCTGTCTACCCCGAGCGACGCTGGATGCCGACACGGCCCGTGCACCGGCACCGGATCTGAGAGAGGTCCGCGGGCAGCAGCAGGCACGTCGCGCGCTGGAAATCGCCGCCAGCGGGGCTCACAGTCTGCTGTTGATCGGACCGCCCGGCACCGGCAAGACGCTGTTGGCCAGCCGCCTGCCCGGACTGCTGCCGGAACTGCAAGTTCAGGAGGCCCTTGAGACCGCCACAGTGACGTCCGTCGGCCGCGACGGGTTTGATGTGTCGCACTGGAAACGTCGACCGTTCAGGGCACCCCATCACACGGCCTCAGCCGCCGCACTGGCCGGCGGCGGCAGCGATCCACGCCCGGGTGAAATATCGCTGGCCCACCACGGCGTGCTGTTTCTGGACGAATTACCCGAATTCAAGCGGCAGGTACTCGAAGTACTGCGTGAGCCGCTGGAAACCGGCCGGATCACGGTGTCCAGGGCAGCCCGCCAGGTCGAGTTCCCGGCACAGTTCCAGCTGCTCGCCGCCATGAACCCCTGTCCCTGCGGTTACCACGGTGACCCGGACGGACGCTGCCGCTGCACAGCCGAGCAACTGGCGCGCTACCGTGGGCGCATTTCAGGCCCCTTGCTGGACCGCATCGACCTGCAGATCGAAATGCCGCGCATTCCCTGGCGCCAGCTGCAGGGGCAGCCGGGCGAAGACAGCGCCACGGTTCGCGCCCGGGTTGAACGCGCACGCCAGGTTCAAGGGCAACGCGGCTGCCTGAACGCACACATGCCCCTGGAGAGGATCAATCTCGACTGCCGCCTGGCCACTAACGAGCAACGACTGCTGGAAAAAGCCGTTGGGCGTTTTGCCCTGTCGCCGCGGGCAGTGCACCGCGTACTGAAAGTCGCACGCAGTATCGCCGATCTGGACGGCAGCCCGTACATCGCCGGCCACCATCTGCAGGAAGCGATCAGTTACCGTTGCCTGGATAAATCGAGCGCCTTGCCCGGATACTAAATAAACTTATATTTCAGCTGCCACCGCAACACGATGCCCGCTACAATACCGGCCATGCGTTGTTTTCCTGCTTGTTGTTAACCCCGTGCCAGAACTCAATCCCCAGCAACGCGGTGCGGTGCGCGAAGTTCAGTCCCCCCTGCTGGTTCTGGCCGGTGCGGGCAGCGGCAAAACACGTGTCATCACGGAAAAGATCGCTTACCTGATCGAACAGTGCGGTATGCCGGCAAAAACCATCGTCGCCGTCACCTTCACTAACAAAGCCGCACGCGAAATGCGCGAACGCGTCAGCAGGCTGCTGAGCAAGGACGCCGGCAGGGGTCTGGTGGTGTCGACTTTCCACACCCTCGGCATGCGTATATTGCGGCGCGAGGCGACGGGACTGGGATACAAAAGTAATTTTTCCATTTTCGACAGCCAGGACAGCCTGCATCTGATCGACGAACTGCTGCGCAAACGAACCGGCGCCTTTGCGCCGGACGCCTTGCGCAACCAGATATCCCACTGGAAGAACGAACTGGTATTGCCGCTGCTGGCCGTCAAGCAGGCAACGACTGAATTTGAAACTGCCGCTGCCTTGTTATTCGCCGAGTACCAGCGCAACCTGAAAGCCTACAACGCGCTTGACTTCGATGACCTGATCCTGCAACCCGTAGTGGCTCTGCAGGATAACGAAAAAGTGCGTGAACACTGGCAAAACAGGGTGCGACACCTGCTGGTCGACGAATACCAGGACACCAACAGCGCGCAATACCGGCTGGTACAGCTGCTGGTGGGAAACACCACGCCGTTCACTGCGGTCGGCGACGACGATCAGTCCATTTACGCCTGGCGCGGCGCCAATCCGGAAAACCTGCAACGGCTGAAGGATGATTTTCCGCGCCTGACCGTCATCAAGCTGGAACAGAACTATCGCTCGGCCGGTTGTATTCTGAAATGCGCCAACCAGCTGATCGCCAATAACCCGCACCTGTTCGAAAAGCGCCTGTGGAGTTCACTGGGCTACGGCAGCCAACTTAAAGTCATGGCCTGTCGCGACGGCGATCACGAAGCCGAACGCGTGGTCTCGGAAATCCTGCATCACCAATTCACCCACGCAACACGCCATGGTGAATACGCTATCCTCTATCGTGGCAACCACCAGTCACGCGGTTTTGAGAAGGTGTTGCGCGAACACAGTATCGCCTACCACCTCAGCGGCGGCACCTCGTTTTTTGAATACACCGAAGTCAAAGATCTACTGGCTTATCTGCGCCTGCTGGTCAACGAAGACGATGACCGAGCGTTTCTTCGCGTCGTCAACACCCCGCGCCGCGAGCTGGGCGCAGCGACGCTGGAAAAGCTCGGCGCCTATGCCTCTGAACACGAACTCAGCCTGCTGGCCGCCTGTTTTGAAAGCGGCCTGCAATCCGTGCTCAACAAGCGCGCCTGCAGCAGGCTGCGCGAATTCGCCGAGTGGATCGTCATGCTCGCCGATGATAGTCGGCGCAGCGAGGCCGTGCCGGTGGTGCGCCAACTCATTCAGGACATCGATTACAGCGCCTGGCTGAGTGATAACGCTAAGGATCCGAATGATGCCGAGCGACGCCAGCAGAACGTCAACGACCTGCTCGACTGGATTGAACGACTGGCGGACAAGGGCGACGATAAGCGCGGCCTGGCCGATGTCGTCAGTCGAATCGCCCTGCTTGACCGTCTCGATCGCGATGATGAGGGTAACAGCAATTGCGTCCGCCTGATGACTCTGCACGCCGCCAAGGGCCTGGAATTTCCGCACGTTTTTATGGTCGGTGTTGAAGAAAACATATTGCCACACCGCAGCAGCATCGAAGAAGACAACCTTGAGGAGGAACGCCGACTCGCCTACGTCGGCATTACGCGCGCACAGAAGACACTGACCCTGAGCTATGCCGGTAAACGGCGGCGCGCCGGTGAGTGGGAAAGCTGCGAACCGAGCCGATTTCTCTCGGAACTGCCGCATGAGGACCTGGAGTGGGACAAACCCGGGACGGTCCGGAATCCACAGATCCGCAAACAGCGCGGTCAGGCACACCTGGCCCAGTTGCGCGGTTTGTTGTCGTGATTGATCGCAACAACAAAAAAGGCTGCCTGTCGGCAGCCTTTTCAAATCAGCAATGACTCCTGACTAATAGCCGCTTTGGGACAGCATGTATTCGATCGCAGCTTTCAGCTCCTCGTCAGAACAATCTGCGCAGGTGCCTTTGGGTGGCATGGCATTGAGACCGCTGACAGCCGTAGCCAGCAAACCATCGAGTCCTTTGGCCGTGCGTGTCGCCCAGGCGGCCTGGTCACCCAATTTAGGAGCACCGGCGACACCTGTGCTGTGACAAGCCAGACAGCTTGCATTATAGACCTGGTCACCACTGCGCGGGCCGGCTGCAACAGCCTCGGTCGTCCCGGCACTGACGGGCGCCGAGCCGACATTTACCTGCCCCACCGGTTTGATATTTTCTTCAATTCTGACCTGGCGGGTATCCCCACCGGGATCCAGGTCGTCGGTCACGACGCCTGCGATGAAATAGAAAACAACCGCGATCAGCACTAATACGACCAGCACGCCGGTCATGGAACGAAAAAAAGTCTTGTCTTCGTGGCTCACCTGAACCCCCTGAAATTCAACTGGTTAGTTAGGCCGCCTTGTCTTTTATGGCGGCACCGGATACGAAACTGGCCGGCAAGTATAGCTGCAAATGCCTGTTTGGGAAAGAAAAACCCTCCGATGAACTAAAGTATTATGCTGAACAGCCGTTATTTTTTGCGAGGGAACACGAAACCGCAAATGGACTGCCTGGAGGCAACGAGCCATGAACGTTGACACACAGTTCCCGCAAGCACCGCTTGCAACATTGCCCAGCCGGCCGGCACATGCCAGTGCTGAACAGGCATCAGCTCGCCCCGTCGACAGACCCCATCACATCGAGCCGGCCAATAACCGGAACGAACAAAATGCCCGCCATAGCGAGGCGCAGAAAGAGACCCGGCGCCCGTCACATGAAGCGCATAGTGTGCGCCAGGAATCAGAACTCAACGCGGAAGAAAAAGGCGAACTGGAAAAGCTCAAGGCACGCGACCGGGAAGTACGTGCTCACGAAGCTGCCCACAAAGCAGCCGCAGGTAACCTGGCCAGAGGTGGCGCACAGTTTGAATTCGAAACCGGCCCCGACGGGCGCCGCTATGCTGTCGGTGGGGAAGTCAGCATTGATACGTCGAAGGTTTCCGGTGATCCGCAAGCCACCATAAGCAAGGCTCAGACAATTCGACGCGCGGCCAACGCGCCTGCGCAGCCATCCGGCCAGGACCGCGCAGTGGCCACCCAGGCTAACCGGATGGAAGCCGAGGCACGTCAGGAACTGACCGAACAGAAGATCGACCGCCAGAGCGTTGAAGGTAATTCGTCCCATGCGCTGCAAACCGACACCCGCTTCAACCGTAGCACCGAGCCTGCTCCGGTTGGCGAGTTGATCGACGTTCTCGCCTGAGGTGGCAACTATGAAAATCGACGGCGCTCTTACACACGCCATTAGCGGTATTCAACGCGGCCTGAATAACGCACAGCACCACGCAGCCCGGATTGCCAGTGCCGACCAGTTCAATGCCGACAACCCGTCCAGCCTGGTCGAGCCACTGCTTGGTCTGCAGCAGGACAGTCTGCAGGTACAGGCATCCACCCAGGTACTCAAAGCCGTGGACGAAATGATCGGTTCACTGTTTGACGACAAAGCCTGAATCAGTCGATGCTTTCAGCGAGATAGTGGCGCCACCCACCTGAGCGAGTGACATCTCGAGCACCCTTAAGGGCATAAGGCTCACAGATAAAACCACTGACCCAGCGACCGTCCAGCAGCTCCAGCTTACCCAGACCCAGAGGCGCCGGGATCAGCTGCAGAAAACTACCCACCTGTTCGCGCGGCAAAGCCCATACCTCTACCTCAATAGATGCCCCATGCTGCGCTCTCAGCAGGCCCGGCCGGAAAGGCGGATCTCCAGCCAGCGCATAGAGCCGGTAGTTTGGCGCCGTACGCGTACGCTCCATCAACCAGGCACCGCGATCGGTCAACTGCGCGTTAAGCGGCAAACCGGAAAGATGGGCACCACATACCGCAACGGCTACGACACCGTCTGGCGTATCATTTTGAGTGGTCAGCACCGGCACGGGCAAGCCGGTGGCGCCCATGTTGAGCCCGGCCGCCCGGTGCAGTCGGTCGGCCAGCACCCCCAGTGCAGCGTCGCCGAAAACCCTGCCAATCAAAGTGACACCGAAGGGCAAGCCGTCGCTCTGAAACCCGGCGGGTACGGCGACGGCACACAGGTCCAGCAGGTTCATGAAATTGGTGTAATAGCCCAGATTGCTGTTCAGCTTGACCGCGTCACGCTCCACCTCCTCGATACGGTAGATGGTGCCCGCCGTCGGTGTGAGCATAAGGTCTACTTTAGCCCAAGCTTCTTCACTGTGCCGGTGGTACTCCATTAAGCGATACTGAGACTTGAAAGCGTCTATCGCTGAGCCGTGTTTTCCGGCTTCGATAATCTGGCGGGTAAGCGGAAACAGGGCATCCGGCTTTTCCTCTATAAAGCGTTCAATGGCGACATAACGTTCAGTGAGCCAGCAACCTTCATACAACAGGCGCGCGGCCGACAGAAAGGGTTCGAAATCGATAGTTACCGCCGTGCCACCCAGCGCTTCCAGCCGTTTTACGGTTTGCGCGAACAATGCGGCAGCCTCCCGGTTGGCAAAAAACTCGAGCTGGTCGGCTTGCGGAACACCAAAGCGAAAGCACTTCGCATTGAAGCCGGGAATGGCAACGGGTGTCGATCGCGCATAGGGATCCCTCGCGTCGAAGTTCGCACACAGCTCCAGCACGCGGCGTGCATCGCCTGAATTCAGTGCGAATATGGAGACACAGTCAAGCGAACCACAGGCCGGCACCACGCCACGGGTACTCAACAAGCCCCGGCTGGGTTTGATGCCAATGAGGTTGTTGAACGCCGCGGGTACCCGGCCGGAGCCGGCGGTATCGGTTCCCAGGGAAAAACTGACTTGCCCCGTCGCCACCGCGACCGCCGAACCGGAACTGGATCCACCGGAGATGTAGTCTGCGTCAAAACTGTTTTGGCAGGCACCATAGGGGGAACGCGTACCCACCAGACCGGTGGCGAACTGGTCCAGATTCGTCTTTCCAATGGGAAGGGCACCGGCGTCAATCAAACACTGCACCACAAAGGCGTGGCTTTGCGGCATATAGGCATAATCCGGGCAACCGGCCGTAGTCGGTACACCGGCGAGGTCGATGTTGTCCTTGATCGCGAACGGAATACCGTATAGGGGCAAGTCATCGGGTGACTTTTCTTCCAGCGCCTGTAGATAAACTTGCAGCTGTTGCCGTGACAGGCGTGTAATCCACACTCTACGATCCGGCTGTTGTTTTATCCTGGATAACACCAGCTCGATAATTTGCTCCGGGTTAAACCGTTCCTCGCGATAACCCGTCAGCAGCGCCTGGATATCCAGACTCTGAGCATCACCATGCATCGTTACGCCTCGATTTCCAGTATAAGCAGCGCCTGGCCCGCTTTGACCGGGCTGCCCTGTGAGCAAAGCATTTCTTTCACGACACCGATCTCATCGGCTTCGATGGCAATCTCCATTTTCATCGCTTCGACCACCACTAGCTTGTCCCCCATCGAAACGCTGTCACCCGGCTTCACCGGGATCGCCCACACGCTGCCGGTCACCGGTGACGCAACGGCAATACATCCTTGTGGCACATCAAACGGCGCATCAGAACTGGATACCTCATCCGGCAATTCAATTTCATAGCGTGCCTGACCGCTTTGCTCCCAGCGTTCGCGTTCCGCCTCGAATGCTGCCTGCTGTTGTTCCTTGAACGCGCCAATCGTGTGTGCATTGTCCTGCAGGAAGCGATTATAGTCTCGCAAGCTGAGAACGGATTCCTCCACCTCGAGTTGAAAACGACCGTGGGTGAAATCATCCCGAATCTGTGTAAGTTCCTTGTTGCTGACCGGATAGAAACGCAGCTGGTCAAAGAACCGCAACAACCACTGTTTGCCGTCTTTAAAATCAGCGGTCTGCCGGTAACGGTTCCACATCTGCAACGTGCGGCCGACAAACTGATAGCCACCGGGGCCTTCCATACCGTACACACAGAGATAAGCGCCGCCAATACCTACCGCATTCTCGGGTGTCCAGGTGCGCGCCGGGTTGTACTTGGTGGTCACCAGCCGGTGCCGCGGATCAATCGGTGTCGCCACCGGTGCGCCCAGGTACACGTCTCCCAGACCCATCACCAGGTAACTGGCATTAAACAGAATATCCTTGACATCATCGACAGACTCGAGGCTGTTGATGCGTCGAATGAACTCGATGTTACTGGGACACCAGGGCGCATCGGGCCGAACCGACTGCATGTACTTTTCGATAGCCAGTTGTGTGGAAGGGTCATCCCATGACAGGGGCAGGTTAACAATGCGGCTTGGTACTTCCATGTCGTCGATGGCGGGCAACTCACTTTCGGCGGCGACAAGTTTTGCCAGCAGCCCTCTCTGATTGAGCACACGGCTGTCATAGTGAACCTGAAGGGAACGGATGCCCGGTGTCAGATCGAGAATGCCGTTCAGGCCCTGACGCTGGATCCATTCCATCAAGGCGTGCGCGCGAAAGCGCAATCCCAGGTCGAGCACCGGTGGACCGTATTCAACGAGGAGAGACCTGTCGCCGGATTGCCGGTAACAGACGGCGACCCGCCCGCCCATTTCGTCAATACGATGTAATAGCGGTGACGCGCTATCACCAGCCAGCAATGGCGCGGTTTTCAACTCATAGCTGCCCGACAGATGCGAAACCGCGGCGTCCTGTGCCTGTTCGCACTGACTGGCTTCGTTGACGCCAATACAATGAAACCGAATCCTGTCACCTGGTTTCAGCTGGCCCAGCTTCCAGAGTTCAGATTGAACAATAGTAGCGGGACAGACAAAACCACCGAGACTGGGGCCGTCGGGTCCGAGTATCACCGGCATATCACCGGTAAAGTCGATGCTGCCGACGGCGTAGGCGTTATCATGAATGTTGGACGGATGCAGGCCGGCCTCTCCGCCGTCTTGGCGCGCCCACTCCGGTTTAGGACCTATCAGGCGAACACCGGTTCGGCTGGAATTGTAATGGACTTCCCAGTCGGTGGCGAAGAAGGTTGCGATATCACCCTCGGTAAAAAAATCCGGCGCCCCGTGCGGTCCATACATGACCCTGATATCCCAGTGTTCAGCATATTGGGGCACCAGCTGTGGTGGCACCGGTTTACAGCTCTCGTCCGGTTCCGCACGCTGGTCAAGACGCAACACATCTCCCGCCTGCAGTGTGCGGCCGCCATGCCCGCCGAACTGTCCGAGCGTAAACGTCGACTTGCTGCCCATGTAGTCAGGCACATCGAAGCCGCCCTTCACAGCCAGGTAGCTGCGGTTTCCCGATCCCTGGATACGTCCCAGTTTCAGCGTACTGCCGGCTTTAACGGCGATGGGTTGCCAGTACGCCAGGGCTACACCATCCAGCAACGCCTTCATGTGCGCACCGGCAAGTGCAATGACGGTATCGACGTTGAACTTGAGCACAGGGCCGGTCACGGTAAACTCCAGCGCCGCTGTGCCCTGCCTGTTGCCAACTACCCGATTTGCCAGTCGCAATGCCAGGTGGTCCATAGGACCCGAGGGTGGAACGCCGATATTCCAGTAACCGCTGCGCCCCGGGAAGTCCTGTACCATGGACTGGGTGCCCGGCGATATCACCTCGATGGTCAGCGACTGGAAGTCGAACCTGTCCAGCCAGCGTGTATCGTGCTGTGCATTGATAAACACTTCGTCGTTCAATATCTGGCGAAGATAGGCGAGGTTGGATTCGATGCCGTGCAAGGAAGTCCTGGTCAGCGCATCGCTCAGTTTGCCACGGGCCACTTCGCGATTGTCCGCTCTGACGATTAATTTGGCGACCATGGGATCGTAATAAGGCGGAATCTCGCTGCCCTGTTCCACCCAGGTATCCACCCGCAGACCCGCGGGGAAAACCATTTCGGTAAGAACACCCGAAGCAGGTTGAAAAGCCTTACCCGGGTCTTCGGCGTACAGGCGTACCTGGATGGAATGCCCCGCCGGCTTATGTTGATAACTGTCCAGAAATCCATGTTCGCCCGCGGCGGCACGCAACATCCACTCGACCAGATCAACGCCCGTGACTTGTTCGGTGACACCGTGTTCGACCTGCAGACGGGTATTCACCTCAAGAAAATAAAATTCGTGTGTCCTGGTATCGTAGACGTACTCGACAGTACCGGCAGACCGGTAATTGACCGCCTGACCGAGCTGCACGGCAGCGGCCATCAGGCGTTGGCGTATTTCTTCACTGATACCCGGCGCAGGTGTCTCTTCGATCACTTTCTGGTTGCGACGCTGCACAGAACAGTCACGCTCGCCGAGCGCAATCACATGTCCCTGACCATCACCAAAAATCTGCACTTCGATATGACGTGCCCGTTCAACGTATTTCTCCAGGAAGATACCGCCCTGGCTGAAGTTATTACGTGCCAGGCGCTCCACCGAGTGAAATGCGTCTGACAGCTCGCTCTCGTTCCAGCACAGCTGCATGCCGATACCACCACCACCCGCAGTGCTTTTGAGCATGAGCGGGTAGGCGATGTGCAGCGCCTCACGCCTGGCGTGTTCGAGGTCATCGAGCAGGCCGCTACCGGGCAGTAACGGCACCCCGTTCTGCTGCGCCAGATGACGCGCCGTATGCTTGAGGCCGAAATCGCGCATCTGTTGTCCGGTCGGGCCGACAAAGGCTATGCCTTGTGCCTCGCAGAACTCGGCAAATTCGGCGTTCTCGCTCAGGAAACCGTAACCCGGATGAATCGCCTCGGCACCAGTCTGCTTTGCAACCTGCAAAATACGGCCGGCGTCGAGATAGCTTTCGGAGGCCGGCGCAGGTCCGATGCAAACCGACTCATCGGCCTGACTGACATGCAATGACTGCCCGTCCGCTTGTGAATAAACGGCGACAGAGGGGATACCCAGGCGTTTTAAAGTCCGGATGATTCGGCAGGCGATTGCGCCCCGGTTGGCAATGAGAACTTTTTTAAACATAAGCGTCTGAACACAACACATGAAAAATCAGAAATTGTAGGAGCGCCGTCATCCGGCGCGATTGATCGCGGTCAGGGGGCCGTTGCTACAGGGCGCATGCAGCTGAGCACGGATGCATCCTTCGCAACCTGTCTATGACTAACCGGATCATCCCGCGCAGCCAAATTTTTTCAGGATTCCCAGACCAGCACCTCAACCGGTGTCGGATTATATGCATTGCAGGGATTGTTCAACTGCGGGCAGTTGGAAATCAGTACAATGACATCCATGTCCGCACGCATCTCCACATAGCGGCCGGCTTCCGAAATGCCATCCTCGAACGTCAGGCCACCCTCGGGCGTGACCGGCACATTCATAAAGAAGTTGATATTACTGGACAGGTCACGCTTGTCCATGCCGTTATCCCACTCGGACAGAGCCATCAGGAAGCTGTCGCGGCAACTATGCATATGGCGTTTTTCCAGCGCATAACGCACGGTATTGCTTTCTGCCGAGCAGGCACCGCCCAGCGTATCGTGACGACCACAGGTATCAGCGATTATGGTCAGCATCGGCCTGCTTTCGTTGGAACGTAAAATTGTACCCGTAGTCAGATAAATATTGCCCTGTTCATGAATGGTGTTGTTGGCGTCATAGCGTTCTTGCGGATCCCGGGCACTGTAAAACAGCGTATCCACCGCTTGGTTGCCTTCCAGGTCCAGGATACGCAACATCTGGCCTTTTTTGATTTCCTTCATGAATGGCTCGCCCGCCGCCACCACCTCGCGGAAACAGGCATCCTTAACCGCCAGGGTGCTTTCGGTCAGTTCTGACCTCATGGTGAACTCTCCTCGCAACTGTCGCCCATCAGGCGAACATGCGCTCCGTGTTAGTGAAGGCGCGCTGATTTTCCGCACAGCTATTACGGCACGGGTCATCCGGTCCGGCTGTTCCCGAGCGCCATGCAGTAAGATCGATAGCCATGGGAGCGTATTTCGGAGCGTTGTCCAGCGGATGTTGACAGGTCGAGAGAACAACCAGGGTATTCATTTCAAAACGCAGGTCGATCAAATCACCCGCCCTGGAGTTGCCTTCCCGGAACTGCATGTTGCCGTCATTGTCCACGCTGACCTTGCTGAACAGATTCAGGTTGGCGACCAGATCGCGCTTGCCCAGTCCGAATTTACCCAGCTCATTGACCAGACTGTCGAAACCATTTCGGTAGAATTCGTTACGGTACTCCTGGTAGCAGGCCTGCCCGTATTTACGACGCACCAGACCGGCATTCGAAACACCGCCAATGGTGTCGTGCCAGCCACAGGTATCTTCGCTAATCGAACACAGCACCCGGCCCATGTCCGAGTAACAGACGTTGCCCTTGGTCAGGTACGCGGTGTGCTGGCCCTTGAGGGTGTCAGCCATGTTATAACGCTCCAGCTTATCCTCATAGTTGTAGAAAAGCATGGATACATTGGCGCCCCCCTCGCTATCAGTAACACGCAGTGTATTACCACGTCGCAACAACCCGGACCAGTGAGCACCTCCCGGCACCCGCTCTTCCCAGAGCACTTGCGACGTATCGAATGTTGCAGCAGCGGTATCGTTCATGTTTGCATCTCCCGTTCTTTAACAAGCGACTCCGGAAACGGGTGTACCGGCGGCAGGATTGCCGCGGATAATTGCAACTTCCCGGTAATGACGCCACGACAAGTCACCAGCTCATCAGAAATCTGCTGCAGGCGCGCCGCCCGCCCCTGTACCAGTACGACTTCCATGGTATGCGCCCGCATCAGCTGGACGTGCAGCGAACTGATCACTTCGTCCAGATAGCGGTGCTGCAGATCGGCTAATTGTTTCTGTAAGCCGGACCTGGAATGATCGTAAACCAGGGTGATAACACCCGCCATGATTTCATCTCCCAGCTGGGTCCTGTATTCGGCGAGCCTTTCGTTGATCATTTCTGCAATAGCCTGTGAACGGCTTTTGAAGCCGCGCTCGCTTAACATATCATCAAATTGCCGCAACAAGGACGCAGGCAGGGAAACGCTGATCCTGCTTACCTTGTTTTTTGCAATGACACTCACACCCCTTCCCGGTATTCTTAAAATACACTTTCAACTTCATCGTTGACGGAAACCATACGAACCATATTCAGGTGGTCGCCGTTTGCGTCTTCCTCCTGCGCAGGATGAATCAATTCTTCCAGCCGTTTTTTTGTGGTCAGGAATTCCGGCGACAGAAACTGTTGCGCCGATCTCGGCTGGGGCACCGGCACCTCGATGAGTTCCTGTACCTCGCCCGGATGCGCTTTCAGCACCAGAATTCGATCGGCCAGATAAACGGCTTCGTCCAGATCGTGGGTGATAAACAGGATAGTGATATCGATGTTTTTCCAGATCTCCATCAGGTAAGCCTGCATTTTCGCACGCGTCTGCGCATCGAGCGCCCCGAATGGCTCATCCATCAGCAGGATACGCGGCTGGTTGGCGAGCGCACGGGCAATGGCGACGCGCTGTTTCATACCACCTGAAAGCTGATGCGGGTAACTGTTGGCGAACCGGGTCAAACCCACCAGTTCAATCCATTGCATGGCTTCCTCTTCGGCGGGCATGCGGCCACGACCTGCCATCTCCAAACCAAACATGACATTTCTTTTCACCGTGCGCCAGGGGAACAGCGTGTAACCCTGAAAAACCATGCCGCGATCGGGGCCAGGTCCACGCACCACCTGCCCATCCAGCAGCACATCACCGCGGGTCGGTGTTTCCAGCCCGGCGAGAAGGCGGATCAGCGTCGATTTTCCACAACCCGAAGCCCCGATAACACAAACGAATTCCCGCTTATGGGTTTGGAAACTGATATCCTTGAGTGCGATGATGGTGCCGTGGGGCGTCTCGAATTCCTTACTCAAGCCTTTCACTTCCAGTCGTACCGGCCGCCGCTTGAGGCGATCAAAACGATCCCTGACCTGTTCGGACTGTTCGCGATAACTGGGTAATTCGATAGAATGCATGGTCATACGCCGGCGTTGGCCCTTTGCCAGGGAAACAGGTTTCGACCGAGCCGTGCGAGCATAATATCGATTGTCAGACCGATAATGCCTATCATCATAATCGCCGCATATACATTGTCGAAATTCTTGTAGCGCGCCTGCTGGGTAATGAACCAGGTAATGCCCGAACTGGTACCGATCAGTTCCGCCACGATCAGGTAGGTCCATGCCCAACCCAGCAGGATACGCATATCTTTGTACAGGTCCGGAAGAATGCCCGGAACCACGACCCTGAACAGTAGGGCAAGGTTTTTCGCCCCAAGTGTCTGGGCGGCTTCCAGCAGGGACGGATCCAGTTTCCGTGTCGTATTGGCGATGATCAACACCTGCTGGAAGAAAGTACCGATAAAAATAATAGCGACTTTAGGGGCCTGATAAATGCCGAGAATGGCAACCGCCAGTGCGCCGAATGCTGGCGCTGGCAAGTAACGAAAAAACTCTACGAACGGTTCGGTGAGACGGGAGAAAAAGTCGTATGTTCCCGCCAGAATACCCAGCGGTACGCCAAATACCGATGAAAGCAGGAATCCCCAGAATATAACCTGAATACTGCTCCACAGGCTTTCGTGCAGCCACTTTTCGTTGCGCCGTTTAGGTTCGGTCGTAAATGCTGCATAAAACGCCTTTACCACCTGGTGCGGTGCAGGCAGATAAATCGGATTGGCCGGCCGTCCCTCGGGCAACACACCTCCCGCTTCACGTATTTTCGATTCTTCATTGAAAAAGACATCCCTGTCTACCAACAGGCCATTGTTAAAATACGACACATCACCTGGCACGGTTATCTCAACCTTCGGGTGCCAAAGCCACGGTACATAGCTGACCAGTGACCAGATCAATACCGGCAGGACAAAACTCATGACGCCTAGAACCAGTCGTGGCTTTTTCCTGAGTTGCTTGCGTGCTGAAAACCACTGCATGCTGATGATTACCCGTATTGCCTGCTGCCAATCGCCGAGTCGTTGTCCGGTTTCAAAGTTCTTTCATCAGCGAGAGGTCGATATAGGCATCGATATTCTGAGGCTGGTCGTAAACCTTGTTGGCCACATTAAAGTCATCGGCGATTTTTGATGAGCCATACAGCGAACCGTAACCGTCAGCTTTACCCACGAACGCTTTCGCTTCGTCAAGTGTCAGGATCTTTGTGCCACTGATGAAGGTCTTATATTCCTCCGCGGGTACACCAACGCGCGAAGCCATGATGCTGGCGGCGTCATCGAATGTTTTCGGATCCTTGATAAAGTCCACGATCCGGTACCAGACCTGCATGACTTTCAGCCAGTCAGCGCGGCGGTTGGCCAGGCTTTCCGGTGTCACGGCCAGCACGTCGTAAATCAGCCCCGGCTGGTCGGCACTGGTAAAGACAGCCTTTGAACCTGGTACCAGACTCAGTGCCGAACCCGAATTGGGCTGCCAGGCCACGATCGCATCGACCTGTCCCGACGCCAGCACCTGCGGTGTCTCGTTAGTCGGAACGTTGACCAGTTCAACGTCCGCTTCGCTCATACCGTTCTGTTTCAACGCATCGAGTAACAGCAGGTGACTGACGAAGCCGATTTCAACGCCAATCTTTTTGCCCTTAAGTTCTTTTACGGACCCGATACCGGGTTTGGCAATCACCATGTCATTGCCATTACTGTAATCGTTGATCAGGTACATCACGCCCTTTCCACCTGTCGCACCGGTCACCAGCGTGTCGCCGTTGGTCATCGCCACAGCATCCAGCTTGCCCGCGGCAAAGGCGTCCATGGAGGCAACGTAGTCAAACCACTCGAACTTGACATCAACGCCGGCCTCCTTGAACCAGCCTTTCTCTATACCCACCTCCCAGGCAACCCAGCCCGGCCAGTCGCTGTAGCCGATCTTCAGCGGCTCGGCACTGGCGAGCATACTGACGGCACACAGCAAAGCCCCAACTAAGGGCGCAAACAAACGACGAATAGAAACAAACATGGACAGACTCTCCTCGTATTACGTTTTTAAGGTTTAGTATTACCGGGTGAGCAAGCGACGTGCCAGTCCAGGCATCTGAATTAAATATTATATTTTACAAGGCGATAACTTTTTCTCACCGCAATACTAACGGCAGTTACTGCACCAATCGGCGCCTGTACGCACCATAAAGATGCAAAATTGAAGCATTCAAACAGGACCTCCAGCCAGCAACCATGACATGTCGGGCCGGCACACAGGTAAAAACACACGAGACGAACGACGCACAGGTAGTACCGGCCTTCAGTTAGCCAGGAAGCGGTAGCCGTAAGGCTTGCCGCGCAGGGAATGGCATGCGCTTTCCAAGGATCCGTGCGCTGCAAGGGCGTTGTGGGGTGCCCTTAACGGGTCAAGTAGTGACGGCTTGCACCAGAACCCGTATCATTCCATGTTCCTCGAATGCGCCCGTAGCTCAGCTGGATAGAGTACCGCCCTCCGAAGGCGGGGGTCACAGGTTCGAATCCTGTCGGGCGCGCCATACATAGTAAAGCCACCCTCGCGGTGGCTTTACTATGTATTGTGTGCTCGATGGCCGATGAGAGCCTGTTCGTTCGACAAAACGCGTCAGCGTTTTGGGCGTCGTAGCGAAGCGAAGACGGGGCAACGCCCCGAACATCGTCCCCAGGCGATGTGAGCCCATCCTGTCGTATCCCCTCCACCGCGCTCACCCTCACAGTGGCTTTACATGTATAGCGCGCCCGATGAGCGATGCGAACATGAAATGCATAAAGTCCAGCGCTGCCGCGGCCGACATCTCTTGGCGGTACCCCCCGCTTTTTGTGACAGGCATGACAGTCTATGACCCTGTGGAAGAAAATACTGATCGTCGGCGCCATGACTTTGGGCTACTACCAGTGGTCACAGGGAAAATGGATCGAGCTGGAGTCACCATTGTCCCACGCCGTTCCTTTCGGAAACGACGGGCCCACTGTTTTCCAGGTTCCTGTACAGAAGCAGATTCACAAGGACCTGAGTTTCCGTTTCCAGGAATTCACCATCCACCCCCTGGCTTCGTTCCAGCTCACTGCACGGGTACTTGCCAGCCGGCATTATCGGTCCGGCGCGGAATCACGCCTATCGCCTGTTGATCTCGCCCTGGGCTGGGGGCTCATGTCAGAAGACGAAATACTGAAAGACATCGATATCCGCCAGTCAGTGCGCTTCTATTCCTGGCGTGTGAAGGAACTCCCGATACCGAAGAAAGAGATCAGCTCGCATAGTGCAAACATGCACCTGATTCCCGCCAATCGTGAAATCGATGAACGCATCCGCGACGCCGGGGAAGGCGATGTGGTCAGTTTCAGAGGTTACCTGGTCCGCATCAATGGAGAAAACGGCTGGTCCTGGACAAGCTCGCTGAGGCGCGATGATACGGGTCCCGGCGCCTGTGAAGTCGTTCTGGTCGAAGCTTTCAGCATACTTTAGGGTGGCTTCCGCGCCCGGCCAACAGGTCTGATGTCGCCAAGCTCAAGGTAAACCTGTGGTAGAAGAGCCACACCGCGCGGCTGATTATCTCGGGTGGAAACCGATAACCGCGTTAATTCGGCAGATTGTTCATCGAAATATTGTCGGCGAATTGCTGCCACGTTGACGGAAACCCGTTCGACGATGTGAGCCGATACTGTCCTATTCCCCTCCCACCGACTTAAGGCCCCAAGTGAGAGGCAAGCTATCATACTGTATTCAAATAATTTATTAATTCACAGGCTCAATACCCAACTATGTCAGATTTCTGCCACAGGGCGGCGGGTCCTTAATAAAAACTCCTTTATTCCGGATAGTTAGGCGTATGTATATGTTGTAAAAACGAGTCATATGTGCTTTATTTATCTCAGGCTTATTGTTAGGTATGGGTCGGATCATATTGATGCATCGACCTTTTTCCGATTGTTGCCAATAACATTTGCGCGAAAGGGCCCGGTAAGCCTATGTCGATAGTGCGGTTTGGTTGTACGAAGCGGTACTTCACTGAATCCTTCGAAGGAGGAGCTATGTTTGATCGAAATAAGTTGCGGCTGGTTCTGCTTTCATCCTGTGCGCTCATCTTCAGCAGTGCGTCGGTGCAAGCGGGTGTCAAAATCACAGATGAAAAATCGGGAACGGTTGTGGACCTGGGTGGTCGATTGCAGTATCTGACGCTGTTCAACGACAGTTCGTTCGATGACGATGTCGAGTACAAAGTACGGCGCGCCCGTATACGCCTGGGGATTACACCTCATCCCTGGTGGAAAATGTTTCTGCAGACGGAATTCGCCAATGAGGCGGGCGCCAGTTCGGGAGGCGATGTACGTTTGATTGACGCCTTTATCACGTTTAAACCGAGAGACTGGTTCCAGCTGATCGGTGGAGAGCGTATGGCGCCGGTCTCGCGTCAGAACCTGACCAGTTCAGGCGCTCTGATGACTGTCGATCGTCCGGGCAGCAACAATTACGTGCTGACCTGGGGTCTGCGCGGACAGACTCAGTTTAATAACAGTGGGATAGCCGGTACGCGCGGTGGAAGCGTGGGCGACGTCTCGGTTCGTGACCTGGGTGTCACGCTGTTTGGTTCGACGTCGACCAGTGACAAGCTGCACTTCAAGTACTACGCGGCCGCGTCGGAAGGTTCTGTGGATAGAGTCGACGATAAGGAACGGTTTTCGGCGCGTGCGCAAGTCAATTACGGTGACGCCGAACCCGGTTATTTCGGCCTGTCCACCTATC
>CBFDBP010000016.1:0-26069 GCA_965603065.1 uncultured Gammaproteobacteria bacterium | reverse complement strand
GGGATCGCCCTGGCGCCCGCAGCGGCCAAACAGCTGGCGGTCGATGCGGCGAGCCTCGTTGCGATCGGCAGCGATAACGTGCAGCCCGCCGCACTCCACAACACCGTGCTGCAGCTTGATGTCCGTGCCCCGACCGGCGATGTTGGTGGCAACGGTAACCGCAGCCGCCTGCCCGGCACGGGCTATAATCGCAGCCTCCTGCTGATCCTGACGGGCATTTAACACGGTGTGCGGGATAGAAGCCTCGTTCAATACCCGGCTCAGGTGTTCGGAATCCTCCACCGATGAGGTACCCACCAGCACAGGCCGGCCGCTGCGGCGGATCGCTTGCACCCGCGCCCCGATAGCCCGCCATTTCTGCTCGGCCGTGGCATAGCTGCGGTCAGTGCCCGCCAGCCGCCGCAGCGGCCGAAAGGTCGGAACCTTCACGACCTCGAGTCCGTAGACCGACCATAACTCGCCGGCCACCTCCTTTGCCGTGCCCGTCATGCCGGACAAGTGCAGGTAACGGCGAAAGAAACGTTGATAGCTGATCCTTGCCAACGTCTGCCGTTCACCGGTGATGTCGCAGCTTTCGCTGGCCTCGATCATCTGGTGCAGACCCTGCTCCCAGGAATGATCCGGCATCAGGCGGCCGGTATTGGTGTCGATGATCTGCACTTTACCGTCACGCACCAGGTAATCGCGGTCCTTGCGGTAACAATGCAGTGCCCGCAGCGCCTGCCTCACCAGTGTTTCCACTTCGCGTTGCCGGGACCAGGGTCCAGGCAACCCGGCGGTCTGTTCCAGCAGGCGCGATCTCCCCGCGCCGGTCAACTCAGCGTCGTGATACTGACTGAGCAGACGGTAATCGCGGCCTTCCTCGAGCTGACCGGCCATCTCCAACGCTTGCACATAGGTCTCATCTGCAAGCGGGGAGTTCAGCTCACGCGACAGGATCAGTGGAGTGCGCGCATCATCGATCAACACGCTGTCGGCCTCATCGACAATCGCAAAGCACAAGCCGCGCAATAACAGTGGCGCGGCATCGCCGACCTGCCCGCTCAAATGGCGCAGCTGCAGGTCAAGACACCCGCGTCGTGACCCCATCGCCACGCGGTCGCGCAGATAATCAAAGGCAACCTGCTTCTGTGTACAGTAGGTGATGTCGCAGGCGTACGCCTGCCGGCGGGCGGCTGGCTCACGTGCCTGTTCGGTGACGGCCCCGACCCGCAGGCCGAGCAGTTTGTAGACCGGCGCCATCAGTTTGGCATCGCGGCCGGCGAGATAATCGTTGGCGGTGATGACATGCACGGGGATCCCGGCGAGTGCCGCCGTGCCGGCGGTCAGTGTCGCAGTCAGGGTTTTGCCCTCGCCGGTTTCCATTTCGACCAGCATGCCGTTGAGCATCACCCAACCACCCAGGATCTGGGTGTCGTAGTGGCGCTGCCCCAGCGCGCGCCAGGCGGCTTCACGCACCAGGGCAAAGCCCTCCACGGCACGCGCTTCATCAAGCCCGGCGCGGGCCAGGTGCCCGCGCAGTTCGTCCACCCGCTGTCTGAAGCGCCCGGCGCTCAGGGGTTGCAGCGCTGCGGAGGCCGCATTGACGCGGATGACGAACTGATCCGCACGCCGGGTGTGATTTAACGAGCAGCGCCGCAGCAAGCCCAGCGCGTTATGCAGCGTCGCATCGAATGCGTTTTTGCCCGCATGCTCGCGCTCCGGGTACTGGCCCAGCGCAATACCGGGTCGCAGCACCTCGCTATACATTGAACTTTCTCAGGAACAGCTGCCGCACCCGCCGATACCATTGCCGCGCCAGGGGTTCGCTGCCGTGATCGAAACGCACATAGACGCGCATTCCGAGGCGCTCTACCGGCACGGGTAACACAAGCTCGACTTCAAACACGCCCTCCATGGCGCGTGTCCCAGTGCTGTCCTCCGGGTCAACGGCAAACGGGCCGCCACCCATGGGTCCGAGGGCCGCGCTCGGCAGCCGCCCGACGGCGGCCGGTACCTGCCGCGTGACAATCGCCGTCAACGGCGAGACCAGCTGCTCCGCCAGCCTGACGCTTACCGATTGCGTCCGCTGTTTGACCAGACCGATATCGGCCTGCGGCACCGAGACCCGCACCGTGGGTTCACCGAGGTCTGCCACATAACCCAGCAGGTCGCCTCTGCGGACGAAGCGACCCGGCAGATCGTCCGGCAGATCCACCAGAAACAGACCCTCGACGGGACTGCGCAGCAACAGCGACTCGGCCTGTTCTCGCGCGCGTTGGAGATCTGCCTGCACGACCTGGATCTCTTCATCCAGGATGTCGGCCTCAACCTGCTTCTGCTCCGCCAGCAGGACCTGGCGACGGATCGACAGCTCGCGTAGCCTGGCAGCCAGGTTTTGCGTCCGTGCCTCCAGGAACGGGTCTTCAGTCTCGATGAGCGGCTGGTCACGCGCGACCCTGGTATCGGGCTCTGCCAGCAGACGCGTGATCATTCCTTCGTGCCCGGCCCGTAGTTCCGAGCCTTCGGGTGGTGCAATCACACCCTCGGCCAAGGTGGCCAGTGGCACGGGCACAGCGAACAGCAGTGCTGCAACACCCACGGTCAGTCCGGCACTGATAGACACAGCGCGTGCGCGCTGGCGTTGCAGGACGGGTGCAGTCAGCAACACCCGGCTGTGCTTGAGGACCGGCAGGACCAGCATGGTGCCAGTTGCCCATAAGGCAAAGAGTATGCCAGCGCTGGGATAGCTCTCCGCCACAAACAGCACGATGGTGACCAGAATGATGACCCGATAGATATACGACAAAACACCGTAACCGATCAGCCAGCGCCGCTCACCGTCGGCTGTTGCCGGTGACTCGAGGCTGCGCACCCCGAACAGGTAGCATTTGACGAGATACCCCAGATATTGGCTTGAGCGGGTGGCAAGATTAGGCATGCCGATGGCGTCGGTCATCACATAGTAACCATCGAAGCGCAGCAGCGGGTTGCCGTTGAAGAACAACGTGGAGACGCTGCCGATCAACAGGGTGTTATAGGCAAGGGTATGGATCAGGCCGGGTTGCGTATTGAGCCACAGCCACAGCGCCATCACGGCCAGAAAGAGCTCCACCATCATGCCGGCGGCGCCGACCACCATGCGTCGGCGCTTTTCCGGAAAGGTGCTGGCGGACGAGGCGTCGACGTAGGGCACAGGGATGAGGGCCAGCAGGATGACGCCCACCTCGTGGACTTCACCACCCCAGACCTTGGTCGCCAGCCCGTGGCCGAGTTCGTGCAGCGCCTTGATCAGGGGATAACAAAGCCAGAGCAAGGCGAGGTTCTGCGGGGACAACAAGGTGGTACTGGTGTCACCGACAATCTCCGGCCAGTGTACGGTGGCCATCACGGCGCCGACACACAACACGGCAAGCCACAGCATCAGGCCGACGCGGCTAAACAGCGGGCGGAAAAGGGGCAGCAGATGTTCCAGTGTGCGATCGGGGTCGAACAGCGGGACTTTAATCGCCAGTGGATTCTTCAACCGGCCGATCCATTTGGCACGCGCCTGGCGTTGTTGCCG
Source organism: uncultured Gammaproteobacteria bacterium (assembly GCA_965603065.1). GTDB lineage: Bacteria > Pseudomonadota > Gammaproteobacteria > DSM-19610 > DSM-19610 > Thiogranum. Next base: position 22,525 of record CBFDBP010000016.1, on the reverse strand, counting down.
TTCGAAGATCTCGGCGGCATCGGTGCTGATGTCGGTCTGCAGCAGATCCGCGCTGTACAAGCGTCGTAACAAACCCACGGCCTCTTCCTGGATCAGACCCTCATCGCCCAGGCTGTCGGCACTGGCCTCCCACAGATCCTCGACCGTGCGCCGGCCGTCCATCATGGCGATGAAATGGTGGGCATTGCCCGAAAAGCGATAGGAGCGCCCCGAGACCCGGTTGTGCAGCACATGCCAGACCTTGCCGCGCACCGTGTGGCGCTGAAGGTCGGCGTGGGGGACGAGCCGGGGACGGAGTCCGCTAACGCGGTACCAGTGGGTGCTGTTGCCGTGGTGACTCAAATCAGCGCTCTCTTTGGCCCTATCAGAGCCACTTCCAGAGCGCCAGCCGCAGCCCGTCCAGCAGGCCATGCGTCCAGATCCAGATCAGGCGGCGCTCGCCGGCGTCGATCTTACCGACACCGGCCATGCCCGGCCGCAGCGAGTCAGCCGAGTCAGTAAGTCTGGCCTCGACACGGAAAAAGTTGCCGCCGTCCTGGGCCGTTGAGACAGGTAGAATACGCTCCACGCTGAAGGCATGGCGCTGGTGTGGCAAGCCGGATAGCGCCAGTTCACCGCGCTGCCCTGGCTGGATATGAGCAATATCGCGCTCGTCAATCTGCAACATGATGCGGTAGGCGTCGAGCGGTGCAACTTCGAACAGCACCTCGCCACGCTCGATCGGCGCGCCGAGTGACTGGCTCAGATCGCCACTGACGACGATACCGGCCAGTGGTGCTTTCAGTCGGGTGCGAGCCAGTTTCTCTTCAACAAGTGCCAGCTCCGCCTCCGCTTGCTCACGACGGGCGTGCAGAATGCTGTGCTCGGCTCTCTCGTGCTTGGCCAGTGCCTCACGCTGGGACTTGAGCAACTGGGCACGCTCGCCCGACCACTTGGCGTGTTCCAGTTTCAGATCACGGTCCTCCAGCCGGGCCAGCAGCTGGTCGCGCGCGACGATATCACCGGCACGGGCCGGGGCCTCGGCGATGTAGCCGTCGAAGGGAGCGACCACCACGCGTTGCACCGTGCCTTCCAGTCTGGCCTCGGCATCGATGCGGTAATCACCGCTGGCAAAGGCCAGAAACAGCAACAGGCCGACGATGGCGAAGACGCCGGTCTTCAGGCTAAGGTGCCCGCGACCGGTGAGCTTTGCCAGTTGCCTGTGCCAGGCGTTACGCAGTTTGACGAGCGCCGGCTGGTGGGCATCGCGTTTGATCTGCAGGATGGGGCCAACTACGGCGGCGACGGTCTCGCAGAGTGCCAGGGTCGGTGTGTCGAAGGGTCGCTTGCGGCTTCGCTCAAAGGTCAATGCGCCCAGCACCTCGCCCTGGAGTGAAAACGGTATGGTACAGATTGCATTTGCGGCGAACTGCGCGCGCAGCTGTTCATGGGCGTGGACCAGCACAGCGTGATCGTTATCGGCGGCTGGCAAGACCACGCACTTGTCCTGATCGACCGCCTCGTTCATGGCAGCGGCGACGGCACGGACAAGATTGGCACGCTCCTCCAGCGATGCGGTGTTCGACATCGCCGTGACGCGTATCTCCTGACCGTCCCTGAAGCCGATGGCGACCCGCTCACAGGCGAGCTGCCGGGCGAGTTCATTCACCACGGCGATCGCTGAGGCCTGGAAGGCATCGTGGACCACGGCCTTACTCACCGTCTCGACCACAATACCGAGGCGCCCGGCGGTGCTAGCGGCCCAATCCCTGGCGAGTAACTCCAGCCAGGCGATGCCCCAGGTCAAGACCTGCAGCGCGGCACGCTGTTTCGCTTGCGGACGCGCGGTCATTTCGAAACTCACCACGGCGAACATTCGATCATCCACCATGATCGGACAGGCCACAACGTCAGACGCCTGGTCGACTGCCGCGCCCACCGCCATAGCCATGGAATCTATGACCTCGCCACACTCGAGTATTGCACGTTGTGCCGCCGCCATGATCGACGCCGGCACAGTGCTGTCTTTGGGCCAGACGGCTACCGGCTTTGAGTCAAACAGAACTGCGGCGCGCGTCACTCCGGCAACCATGCTGCACTGCAGGTCGAGCCAGGCCTGCAGCAGTTCCCTGTTCATAGCATCCATTCAGAATATCTCGGCCAGGTGATTGTATTCTTTAAGAAATAGGCGCACTCACCTCACCAGTGGATGCTGTCGATCGGATCAGGGAATACGGCTGTTGACCCGCACGAGGCACGCTGCGTCTGATATGTTCGACGCATGGCGTAGCCGCAATCGGTCAGCGTATCAGGCAGACTTGCGCTTGTCGGGGAACAGCATGTCGACGGTGGTGGCGAGCTGCTCGTCGGCCGCTGTGCACACGGGCTCGATCACCTCTTCCGTGAGACCGGTTCGCTGCCAGGCGGCGGCGTCAATGCGCGGCATCCCCTCGGCAGGTTTTGCTGCGTCGATCGCGTGCTCTTTCAGCCGCACCGCGATGTGCATGATTGCGACTTCGAGGTGGAATTCCCCGGCCCGGGCCGGTTCATTCTGGTAATGCACCGATTCGATCAGCCCCGGCGGGAAATGCCAACTGCGCATCAGCGCGGCCCCAACCTGCGCGTAATCGAACCCGATCAGGATACGCTCGACCAGAAACAGCGGCCTGTCTTGCTGCTGCGACTCTAGCAGCGCTGCTGCGCTTGCCTCGGGCAGGCTCTGGTACATGATCAGGTGTCCGACATCGTGCAACAGGCCTTCCACGAACAACCGCTCGCTGTCCAGCACGTTACACTCCTGGGCCAGACGCCGGCACAGCAAGCCGCAGCGGATACTGTTCGACCAGAAATCCTGCATGCTGATGAGTTCAGTCGGGATGCCGGAAAAGGCAGCGGTCACGGTGGTCGCCAGCACCAGATCATGAATCTGTTGTGTACCCAGGAGACTGGTAGCTCGAGCGACGGTGGTGATTTGTGAGGGAAATCCAAAATACGGACTGTTGGCAATTTTCAGCAAACGCGCGGTGAGTGCCGGGTCACTGGCCAACACCTCGGCCACATCGGCCATAGACGACTCCGGATCACCGATCACTGTCTTCAGCCGAATATAGATATCCGGCAGCGAGACCAGATCAGCGGTTTGACTTACCAGCGTCTCGGGCGTTAAGCGGTTGGTATCCATAATTCTCGCTCCCCAGATTTGACGTCCATGCTCACCTTCACTGTTAATCGCGCCATGCGCTCAGCGCAGCGATTTTTGATGAGTAAAACGCATCCTGTGTTCGATTTTTCTGCGGCCTTGAGATTCACTTTGGTTAATGCTCCGCCTAATATTTCATCGCCCCACATGGTAAATCGGTATCTGCTGTAGAAACTTGAGGCGACACCGGTAATTGCCAATATCACAAGGTATGGGCACCAAAATACCAGTGCACGAATCGCACCCCGCCGCTGCTCAGACACAAAGAACAACCAGACAGTCCGGGACTACAGGGAAACCAGTTAGTACAGGCTGAATTATACGCAGCGTATCTATTCCGTTGACGCCGGGTAGCCCTGTTTGTCAGAAGATTTTTCTGTCCATCCTTCACCGATATAGGTCATACCTTCAAAATGCCTGTTTATTTTGCGGGCACGGCTATCAAGATCCGCCTCTTCCTGGTTGACGTATTCACTTTGACCATCATCCAGTTCGACAATTTCACGGTCGATGATATAAGGCGTGATCAGTACCACCAGTTCGCTATTGATACTAGTGATAGCGCGGTTCGAAAAGGCAAGGCCGATGAGCGGGATGTCCCCGAGTACAGGCACACCCTCGCGGCTTTCCTGCGTACTCTGTTTGATCAGCCCACCAATAAAAACGGTTTTACCGCTCTCGACCAGCATTGTGGTGGTCACCTCGGTCGTACTCTGGCTGGGGATCCCGTCATCGGATACCGTCCCGGTACTTACCTCAGGATGAATCTGCAGCAGAACGCGCCCCTGTCCGTCGACCGAAGGCCGCACCTTGAGGATCACGCCGGATTCCAGAAACTCGACGGAGGTTGTCGTCACGTTGTCGATCGTCGTTGTGACGTTATAACCCTGACGATCGCCAATAATGGTTTCGGCCTCCCTGTCCTCGAGCGCCAGAAGTTTTGGCGTAGATAATGTCCGCAAGCGGTCCCGTTCCCGCAGGCTGTCCAGGAATACTTCGATGTTGGGAGTCACGAGATCAAAGAAAAGCCCCGGCGACCCGGGATTAGCCAGCCCCCCCACGCCGATGGACCCTTCTCCACCATCATAATTAAAGAGTTTTGCCCAGTCGAGACCGTAAGACTCGCCGTCACGAAGACCGACCTCCAGTATTTTGGCCTCAATGAGAATCTGCTTGGGCTGACGATCGATCGCTTTCAGCAATTTATCGACGCGATTCAGAAACAGGGGAGTATCCTCCACGACCAGCAAACGACGCTCCGGCAACGTTGTGATCTTCCCATAACCTGAAATATGGTTTTTAAGGATTTCCTCGATTAACGCCGGATCCGAGTATTGTACCTTGAAGGTGCGTAATTCGGTGACGCCACCGGGTGTGTACTTGCCCATCTCGTCATGCTTGACCACGAAGTAAGTTCCGTTGCGGTCTTCCACGGCATAACCCGCTGCCGCTGCGATGGATTTTATCGCTTCATTCACCTCAACATCGTACAGGTTGAGCGAGACCATACCCTCGACACCATCAGCAAGCAGAATATTTACACGTTGCTTGCGCGAAAGCATTTCCATCACTTCCGCGATATCGACCGCACGCAAGTTCAGTGAAATCCTGCCATGATCTACCGACTGAACCCGGGCAGTGGACTTTTCAGCAGCAGTCCCGACGGAAGCCAACAGCACCTGGAACATCAGTACTGATAGAGAGAATCGCAGCATCCTGCCAGCCCATGTAGTCATTCCTTTTTTTCACTCACTCGTTGTCGACAGTCAACATCTTACGAACGCCGTCTTTCTCCAGAATAACTTCCCATTCCCCAACCGAGACCAGCCGGTGACCGTTAACTTCGTCCCCGACCTCCAGTATCACACCACTGATATTTGCCATGGGATCGGAGCCTGCCATCAGAGTCCCTCTTAACACCATGTCGGCAGGACCACTCTCTTTGCTCGCCGCTCCCGCTTGTTCACCAGGCCCAGCCATCAGGTTCGGCTGAATAAACGGATTAGTGCGCAATAGTGGCTGTTCGCTAACTCCCGCCGGAAAGGTGTTTGCACTCGGCAGCGACAAAATCGAAAAAGCAATCGATAACCACGCCCTTTTCACAGTCACGCCTTCCGATACGACACGATGGTCAGATTGGCAGACAGGCGCGGGCTCTCCTTGCCTGAATCTAGCGGCCTGATGACGTACTGCTTTACCACAACGAATCCGAGCTCTTTTGCCAGGCTCTGTAACCAGGTAAACAGGTCAAAATAATCTCCGGTAATCTCAACATCGAAAAGAATTTCACGAAATATCTGAACAACCTGCCCCTTGCGTGGCTTGACACTGACCAGTTCGACCTGATTTCGCCAGGAAATCCCCTGCAACCGCCCTATGATGAAAGACTCAAGCTGCTTGTCCGGTAGATTGGCCATATCACCGTGAAGCTTGCGGCCCAGGCGCTCCACTTCTTCCTTTAATACAGGGAGTTCCATCGCCAGCACACCGCCACTTTCCGAAACACGTTCGAGCACGATGCGATCGTTATTCGACTTACGGTAGGCCTTGAGCTCCGGCATCAACACGTAACTGAATAACGCCGCCGCCAGCAGCAACACGACAGAGGCCATACCAATCACCAAAGTCCTCGATTCCATTCTGCCCAGTAAGGCGTTCATCAACTATTCGAGACCCCGGTATTTACAATTACCGCCAAATCAAACTCGATGACACGATTGTCCTTGTACCTCCGCTGTGAGCTACTTAGCACGTGAACATCCTGAATCTCCGGCTGCGAGAGCAAGCGGCTCACAAACCTGGAGAGCGCGGAATAGTCGCGCGCCTGACCCTTGATGGACATGTGAGTTTCGATCTTCCAGGCCTCGTCGTTTTTCCCGCCTTCGCCAGAAGGAAGCACAATGAAATAGCCGGTATTCTTAGTTTCCGGCTCATGCTCTACCACGGTACCTGCGCGCCGGAACTCCCAATTCACGAACCACACATCGTTACCCGTCAGCGACCGGTCAATGGTGACAAACATAGACTGGGCAGCAGCACCGCTGCGCAACCCCTTTAACAGCTTAAGCTGACCTTCATAGCGGGTCTTCTTTTCACTGAATTGGCTCAACTCGGCACGCTGCCGGGCACTGATCTCCTGCTGCCCCTGGAGTATCTCTATTTCAGCGTTTACCCGCTTTGTAGCGTGCTGAACGCCTGCATAAGTAGCACCGGTAACAATGACAACAGCCGTAATCGCAATGACAAGCCGTTTTGCGCTACGCTCAAACCAGCGCCGCGCGCGATAGTCGGATGGAATGAGATCAATGTCAGTCATCGCTTGCTCTGAGACCCCGTAGTGCCAGGCCGGTTGCAACTGCGATCTCCGGTGCAGCGTCAATTTCGTTGACCGCTTCCGGCACTCCGGACCGACGAAACGTCTTCAAGGGATTGGGAATCGTCTCCACCGGGAGTACAAGAAGCTCATTGAGTAATTTGTCAGCCCCCTGCCAGCGGGCTACGCTGCCAAGCAGGTATATTCGGTCCACGGATTCACCGTGGGTTTGCGACGCCATATAAATCAGTGCCCGATTAATTTCGTCGACGAGTTCCAGGAACGATGGCTTGAGAATCTCCTGAAGGGTCGTCGCAACATCAATACCGACTGCCACCAGAGCGTTTTCTTTGCTACCGTCCAGGGGATCAAGGCTATGCAGGTCCACCAGCTTGCGCACGGAAGGTTCCGGCATATCCAATGCGCCCGCGATTTGCGCCAGAAGCATATCCTCACCAAACTGGATTGCCTGATCTAACAACAACCGGTTTCCAGAGATGATTGTGAGAAAACTCGCCCCCCTTCCGCAGTTGATAACCAGTACGTTTTCCCGCTTTCCTTCAGGTGCCATGGAAGCGACCAGCCGGCGTATGGCCACCGGACCTATTTCAAGACAATCCACCTCAAGTCCTGACTTCCTGAGTACTTCGAGGTATTCGACAACAGCTTCGCGCCTCGCAATCGCTACAAGAGCAGAGTGATCATCAGCCTGGTTCCCAGCACGGATCGGCAAATAGTCGATCACGTATTCGGTGAGATTACCGTCAAGCCGTTCTTCCATTAACTTAAGAATGATGCTTGCATCCCCCTGTCCCGGGTTGACGTGGTAATTCACAGGCATAATGCGCGTTTCTCCGCTGGGCATGGCAGTCACCACCTTACGACCTTTAAAACGGCCTTTGCCCAGCGCCTTTCGGATCAATGCGCGCAGCTCTCGCGGTGACTGCAGTAAGTCAGCACGGTCTTCCTGATAGCTTACAGACGCCTTGGCGCGGACCCGGATGCCACCTATTGACACTGTCTCCAACTGCACGAGATGCAATGCGTTGGCTGCACATTCGAGACCAATAGGCCCGACACGGTTAACCCGGGTGGCAGGCGAAATTCGCTGGATCACCTGATTCAGAGCAAACATGAGTATTCTACGGGGTGCCCGCCCTCTCGCTGTTTATACAAAATACCGCTCCCTACATAGCCTGTATCGACCGGTAGGCACTTAATCTTCAGATGGTGGCTTATCGGGCAGCGTTCGAGTGACCAGATTGACCGCACCCGGATAATTGGTTTTACGATTCTTGGCCTCATACAGGGCCAGATCTGCCTCGCGGTAGGTATTACTCTGGGTTACTTCAGCGCCTGGCGGAATAGAGACCATCCCGACGCTCATCTCGAGTGTAAGGCCACTGAATTCCTGTGGCGACTGTGAACATTTTCGGGCTGCCGTGAGTCCGGATTCCATCAACTCCACAGGATCCTCTGCGGCAAACAACAACGCAAACTCATCGCCCCCCATTCTGACCAAAAATCCCTCCTGTGCGGCAATTTTCTTGAATCCATCTGCTACGCAACGCAACACCGCATCCCCGTAATCATGCCCACAGCTGTCGTTAATCGGTTTGAAGTTATCGATATCGAGAAGCGCAAAGTGACACATTTTGTTACCTGCTTGCCACGCGGCAACCTTGTTACCGAATGCAATCTTCAGATAGCGCCGGTTCCAGGCACCGGTGAGTGGATCCTTGTGGGACAGGTGCATCATCTGGTGGTGCGCCTTTTCCAGGTCAAACCGGGTGCGAATATCCGCCTTCCTCACAGACGCATTGCGCATGACCAGCGCAAGACTGACCAGACCCGCGCTCAACATAATGAATTGAAGCGTCCACAGGGCTGCGCGATCAAATCCGGTCGGGGCTGACCAGGTCGAGATTGTAAAGGTGCCATAAATCAGCGTTGCAACAATCAGCCCCTCACGAAGGCCCCACGGGACGAGCGGAATGACCATGAAGAGCAAGGTGACACTGGCGAACAGGGCCATACTCAGTGTCGCTGTGTGATGGGCCAGCAATACGAAGGCCGTGCCACTGACTATCAACAGGGTGGCTCCGAGGAGATAGATTGACTTCGTATCACGCAGCGCACGTGACGAGACAGCCACATGCATGCACAATAGCGCCAGCAGCCCCAGGGTGTAGATGTGTATCCTTTCCAGCCCAATGTGGGCGTAGAACGCGATCTCAATCCCGAACAACCCGAGCAATAGAATGCTCAGTATCATCAGTCCCTGGCGGGCATTCTGCACGGTCAATTTATGGGCATACAATGCAACCTCGTCCGCCGTAAAACCCGTGACAGACCAGGCGTCTCTAATCCCACCAAGCAATTGTTTATACATCAGATATCTAACTGTCCATTTCTTACAGCATGGAATACACTTGACGTGCCTCTGTAGTCGGCCGGAGAGGTAAAATCTTCAGGCGTCGCTCGCACCGCTACCCGCTCAGGGTGTGCACTCGATCTGAATATTGTCGAACCAGACGGTGTCGGTAACGCCCATGCTGGACGAACTGCGCAGCCGTATCGCGGTCTGCGCAGAAATATGACCGCTGATATCATGGGTGGAGACCTGGTAGGCGGCATCATTGTTGCCGCCTTCGATGCGCACAATCTCGGTCCACGGTCCCCCGGTGCCGGTGGCGGACACAAAAACGGCAACATAATCATTGCTGTCATCAAGGTTCATGCGCCGGTAGTCGAAGCTCAGGGTTGCAGTGCCTGCGCCACTGAGATCGAGCTGGCGTTCGACACCTTCGCCGCCGTTGTCATTGTCACGGATCTGCAGCTGGTAGTTGCTCTGATCGGCTGCGACCTGCACATCGCCTTTGTTCACCCCATCGCTCTCACCAACTTCCACCCAGGGATCAATCCAGGGTGTTATGGTGCCGTCATCACCACCCCAGTCACGACTAGCGAAGGTATCGAGATAGGTACCATTGCATACAAAAGGTTCAACACCGCCATCAGTATTGCCTGTCCCCCACTGCAGCGCGCGCTGCACCATCAGTCGTCCGTTGGCGTTGAGATAAGCCCAGTTAAAATTGGCAGCTGTACTCCTCCCGAGCGGCAGGGTCACGCGGCGCCCTGCCGCGTTACCCCCGCCGTTAGTCTGCATACCCTGATCGAGCACGACCAGACTACCTGCGCCGCTCCAGTCGGCCAGGGTCTGCAACCCTGGTGCCTCGACACCGGACACCGTGATACCTTCCATGGGTGCTGAATAAACCGGTAGCGCACCGCTCGTGAATGGCGCGGTGATGTAGTGGCTGTTATCGATGACATTGACCGAAGCACCGACCACCGTCGCCTTGGCGTCCGCGACTCCGAGTTCATCGTTGAGGTCGCCGTGTTCGTTGACGACACCAATCGGAGTATTGGTCAGCTTAGTGCCCACAGTGGCGCTCGAAGCGGTCTCGGAGACGTAGACCACGTCATGGATCGAGACGTTAGTGTCGAAATTGGCTTGACTGGCGTCATCTGATAAGGGTGTAACCGCGTAGCCCCACGATTCAAACGTCGACTGCAGGGCCTGCTCGACCGGGGTCATGCTGGCAGCGTCGGCAACGATTAACAGGACGTTACCGCTGCCTTGGGGAATTAAACAGGACATACCACATTCGCAGCGCAAGGTGATGGTAAGCCGGGGGTGAAACTCCGGCGTGCTGGTGTTATCGCTACTGACAAAATTGATATCACCGGCATCACCGCCGCCCTCCCGCAGCAGGAAACCATAGTTGGGCGCACCGTCCAGCCAGGCCTGGATCTGGCTGCTCACGTTCCATTCATACCAGCCGGGTGTCATGGCGGGCAGGGAAAGGCTGTCGATGATGGCCGCATCGTAATCACCTCCCGGTGTGGTCCAGAGATTGCCGCCATCATATTCACTATAGGTCACACCTTCGCCAGTGGCCGGATTTACAGCGTTGTAGATACCCTCCACCCAGGAGCGATTGATCGCGTGCAGGTCCAGCACGCCATTGATTACACCGCTCCCCCCTTCCAGGTATAACTCCAGTTTGGCTCCGGTGACACGGGCGCCGGGTGGCAAGGCCTCCAGGGAGAACCGGACCAGCACATTGCGGTCGTTGCTGATATTGAGGACGGGTGAGGTGCCGAAATTTTTACTCCTATTAGCGCCGCCGTCCCAGATGAAGGCATCTTCCAGCTCAGCACCAGGCTGCCAGACAACAGTGGATGGTGGTTGGTAGACTGTGACGTCTTCTCGGCTCAGGCTGCGCGAAATGCCGCTGGCCAGTGTCCCCGTGGCGGTGATGCTGGCGGGCGACGCGGCGCTGCTGGCGGTGACCACTTCGAGCCGCGGGCGTTCGGTTGCAGCACTCCATTCCCGGCTGGCGTACTTGGATTCAGTGCCGTCGGAGGTCGCGATCAGCATAACCCCGTAGTTGGGCCAGGCGCCATTGACCCAGGCCTGGACCTGCGCAGTGAGGTTGATCTGGACCCAGACACCGGAGCCGGACTGTGCAGGAATGACAGCGAGCACCTGGGCATCGAACTGATTGCCAGCGGTCGCCCAAGTGGCGCCACCCTCTGTCCAGTCGGCCGTAATGCGGTGCACGTTGACGGGGCCCTTGTTGTCGTTACCGGTGACGAAAAGCCAGGCGAGCGCCGAGCTGATCTGCGACCCGGGTGGGATCGCGGCGAGGTTGAAGCGGTACAGGGTACGCATGCCATCCCCGGTCTTGTTCTTGGCCGAGAGTTCGGTATCCGAGCCGTGATTCTCCGCAGGGACGGATTCCCGAAGCCAGGCATCCTGGTCCGCAGCCAGCGTGTAAGCGCTGCTGGTACTGCCAGTGGTCACTGTAGCACTGTAACTGTTGGCACCGATGGCTTTGTTGGTCAGCGTCAAGTCGCCGCCGCAGCCACTGTTTTGCGTCAGCCACCCGGCGTGTTCGAGACCGGCTCGGGCGACCTGTTCAGCGAGCCTGGCCTCTGCGCGACTCGCTACCGATTCGACCTCCATCGGTCCCAGGTGGTTCAGGCTAAAGGCGGCGACCGCGACCAGGGTGATGAGCAATACCACCGGCAGCAGCACGAAGCCACATTGCTTCACAATGCCCCCCCGACACGCACGCGGGTATTCAGGCTCACGGTCTCACTGGTGATCGGGCTGGTCAGTTCCAGTGTCAGGTCCACGATGACATGGCGCCCGGCACCAAGTGGCAAACGCTCAACGCGGAAGCGGGTGACATTCTCGGCAATCGGCTTCACGATGAAATCCTGGCCGGTCACGCCACCGCTGGCATTCTCATCCCACGGCACCGGCGTGCGTTCCATCAGGGTGCCATTGTCCACCAGGTAGAAGATCAGCGGGTTATACCAGTCATCATATCCGCCGCCATCCTCGTCATCATCATCGGCGGCACCTTCATCAACGACCCCGTCACCGTCGTCATCCACACCGCAGATCCCGGGGCAGCCATCGCCGTTGTTGTCACTGGCGGGGTCTTCATCGACGTTGTTATCGCCGTCGTTATCGATGCCGTCGATAGGATCTTCGTTTTCGACGGAGGAGACTTCATCGTCATCATAGCCGGAAGAGCCTTCGTCGACACTGCCATCACCATCGTCATCGATGAGGTAAATACCGGGTGCAGCATCGTAATTCCGGTCATCGGGCAGGTCTTCGTCGATGCGGCCGTCCCTGTCATCATCGGCGTCCGGGAAGCCGTCGCCGTCCAGGTCCTGGTAGGCGGACAAGGTGACCGCCAGCACTGCGGTGGCCAGCGTACTGTCGCCGATGGGGGGCGTCGGTGGGTCGACGGTCTGTTCGCGGATGTTTTCGGGCCAGTTGCTGGCCGGTATGTCATTCAGGGGCAATAAAAGCAGACGGGTATTCCCCACTGCCTGCACCATGCGCTGCATGGCGAAGCTGGCCTGTTGGGTCAGATCATTTTTGTCACGCACCGCATCGTGCGTGGCCACGACCTGTCCCATCACCCCGCCAAGGCCGGCAATGAGCGCACTGGCAATGGCAAGGGCCACAAGGAGTTCAACGAGTGTAAAGCCTGGTTGTAGATCGCATTTTATGCGCCGTATCCACCAAACCTGCTTAATATGCACTGGTCAGGGTCTCCATGCTGAGCGCGGGTCCCGCCATTTCCACACGCAACCAGAGCAAACCGTCATCGGTCCCGGTAAAGGGGTCATTGTCGGTATCGGCGTTGTCGCCGTCATACCGTGCAAGAAACACGTTGCGGGCGACCTGCCGTCCATCCGGATAGGTAAAAACATCCGAATAGGATGTCGGTGTTGTCGCGTTGCCTGCTGCCGTTCCAGCGTCATCCAGATCGACGAACGGTTCGGCCAGAACCTCCTCGAGCCTGGCGATCAGCTGGTAGTGATCTTCGGAGAGGGTTTCGTGGATGCCGGTGCCGGCGATACCGGGTTGAAGTGCTTCGAGCGCAGGAACCAGGGTAGTCACAATCAGCAGGGTGGCGACCAGCACCTCCACGTATGTGAGGCCGGCCATCCTGCCGGGTGGATCGGTGCGGAGCTTACCCCCTGCGGCGAGGTGCGTTTGAGGCACCGGGCCTGCCACGCTCATTGCACTGTCACCCGCCCGGTGAGACCGTGCAACGTGACCACGCGCGTATACACCCCCTGCGTGAACGTTATGTCGAACTGTTCAAGAAGTACAGTTTCAGGATCAGCACACCAGGGGGTACCGCTCCTGTCGAAATAGATGTCGCCGGTCTTGTTGCAGGTTCCCCGAAACGTCGTGTTCCGGTTCAGGTTTTCTGCGGCTGCGAAGGGATGCTTGTCCAGTTCAATGTCGAAGGGTTTTCTACTGACCGGATGGTAAATGTCGTATACCGGTGTCCAGGGGGCGGTGGACGTATCCGCACGGAAGATCTGAATTCGCTTCGTGCTGGACTGCAGCCGAAACCCTCGCGGTTCTCCCAGCCGAACCGCCTCACTACGCGCAAAGCGGATTGCCTCGGCGAATTCCTTCGCAGCGAGTTCAAGCTGTCGAGGCTCGGCAGAACGAAAACCGGGTACCGCCACCACCGCGACGACACCCAGTATGCTAACAACCATCAGTGTTTCGAGAAGCGTGATGCCCTGGCTACGCGGTTCTCTCATAACGGCAGTAGTTCCAGATCCAACACATCTGACCGTGCTCAGTAGGTATCGTAGGCAACATTCGCGGAATCGGTATTGGTGTCGTTAGCGATGAACTTGCCATTCGTACTGTCGTACTTCCAGCCAAGTCCGGCACCGGTACCCACCATCTCCAGATCACCCGCTGTTACGATCTCGATGACGGCACTACCGGTGATCGGGTTAGCCGGAATCTGATCCTCTTTCAAATAGGGACCAAACTGGAAGGTCTCGGCACCCGCGCTCTGCAAGCTGCAGGAGTCACCAGTCGCGTTGGTGTAGCGGACCAACTGATCCCTCAGCGCGAGTGCTGTACCGGCGGTTCCGGTACCCTTTGTTCCACCGATACAGGTGGCGCCGTTACTGGCATTCACACCCGGATACACGCCATGCTGTTGGCGGTACAGACTGGTCGCCGCACGCAAGGCTGCCAGGTCGGAACGCAAAGCGGAGTTCTGTGCATCCGTCGTGGTCGAGGCGAACTGTGGCACAATGATAGCCGCGAGTATCGCCAGAATAATCGCGACGATCAGCAATTCAACGAGAGTAAAACCTTTCTGCACAAAATAAAGAGGGCGCTTGTTCATAACTACACCTTTTCTAATCTGGTTGCCGATTCTTTGTGGACTGTGAAGCAGTTAACGGCAAATTAAGAGGGATTCTTTAGGTTACTGCTCGTGAAAGCTTGAAGATGGGCAGAATCAGGGAACTGACGATCAAACCTACCACAGCACCCATCACCAGCAACATCAAGGGTTCGATAACACGGGCGAACGCGGTGAGACGTTTTGTAAGTTCACGTTCGTAAAAATCTGCCACTCGCCCAAGCACGCGCGGCAGATTACCAGTCTCTTCGCCGGTGGTGACCATCTGACGTACCGTTTCCGGAATAAAGTCTTCCTGCTGAAAGGCTGCAGCGAAGCCCCCACCCTCTTCAACCCTGCTCTCAATACTCGAAATAAACCGCTGGAAGACATGATTCGAGACCACTTCCCGGCATGACGCCAGAGCATCCATGACGCTTACGCCGTTGGCGAGTGACAGACCAATGACGCGTAATGACTGTGTCAGGTAAATCTGCACGAATATATCCCGCGCATACCAGGCGCGCATTTTGAAGCGGTCCATTGTACTGCGGCCAGCCGGCGTCCTTGACCACCATACTAGACACGCAAGCCCTGCAACCACCCCGACCGACAAGGCAAACCAATGCCTGATCATCACATCGCTGGCAGCCATAAGGAACAGCGTTGTAACCGGCAGTTGATCCTTGATCGAGGCAAACAGCTCGGCGAACTTCGGGAACACGACGACAAGCACAAACAACACCGTGGCGAAGGAAAACAGGACGAGAAACACAGGATAGGACAACGCCGAGACGACGGTGCGATGCAACTCTTCACGCCGCTCGTCCATTTTCAGCAACTCGGCAAGTACCTTGTCAAGAAATCCACCAGTTTCGGCGGCTGCCACCAGATTGGAGTAGGTCCCCGGGAACAAGTCCGGATACTGTTGCAATGCCACCGAAAACGTCTCACCCGCGGATATTTTATCCTCGAGACCCTCGATGACACGTACCATTGCAGGATTCTCCGCCTGCTTCTTCAGCGCCTTTAGTGCCGCATGCAGTGCAGTGCCGGTCTCCAGCAGCAGAGACAGCTGCTCGGTGAAAAACATCCGATCCCGGACACAGGGCTTCCTGGTGTTCAGCGATCTAAACAGCTCCAGGGACATTTTTGGAGCTTCAGTTTTCTTTGCAAGGGTACTAGAGACTTCAATGGGCATAATAAAACCTGTTTTCGGAATCTGTTTTTAGTAAGGAGTGCAGAAGTTGGTCGACATAAGCTTCAGGGTCCGTCTGCCGCATGGACGCGGCCGTCGAGCGTACAGGGATGTATTCACAAGGTGAATTGCGCAGCAAGAGAGGGTGCCCTGGGGCACAGCGTGTCCAGAAAACTTATGTCGACCAACTTCTGCACTCCTTAGTATCCTGTATCCGGTGTGCACCAGTCACACACTGTTTCCGTGCATAAAACGCACCCTGCATAAAGGCTACGTGTTTATCACGCGGGAGATCTCTTCAACCGTCGTCTCTCCCTCGCGGACGTGACCAAGGCCGTCATCGAACATTGTCTTCAAATCATGTTCGCTGACATATCTGGCCAGTTCTTCTCGGCCCGGATTCGCAGTCACAAGTCTCTGCAGCTCTTCGTCGGCCTCCAGCACCTCATGAATGCCAAACCGGCCCTTGTAGCCCGAGTCGTAGCATTCCGGACAACCGCGCCCTCGCGCTAACTGGATCCGCCCCTGCCCCTCCCAACCATAACGCTGTACCAGTTCCGGTGGCGCGGCAAACTTCGTCTTGCAGGCGGGGCAGATTGCGCGAACCAGACGCTGGGCGACCACACCGATCAACGCCGATGACAGCAGATATGGCTCAACCCCCATATCGATCATGCGCGTGATCGCACCGATGGCATGGTTGGTGTGCAACGTCGATAGCACAAGGTGTCCCGTGAGTGCGGCTTGCACCGCGATCTCGGCCGTCTCACTCTCCCGGATCTCACCAACCATGACGATATCCGGATCCTGACGCAGCGTGTGTTTCAGGATCGTTGAGAAGCTGAGCCCAATATTTTCGCGCACCTCGTTCTGGTTGACGATCTCGAGCTGATACTCAACCGGGTCCTCAATGGTAACGATGTTTCGCTCAATACTGTTGAGATGGTTTAATGCCGCATAGAGCGATGTGGTCTTGCCGCTACCGGTCGGACCTGTTACCAGAATCAGTCCGTAACTACGATCAAGCAATGTCTTGAAAGATTCGAGATTCTTTTTGCCCATGCCCAGTTTGTTGACGTCGAGCAGAGACTGGTTCTTGTCGAGCACACGCAGGACGACTTTCTCACCGAAGAGCCCCGGCAGCGAACTGAAACGAAGGTCGACGGCCCGGCCCTGGGTCTGCACCTGGATACGCCCGTCCTGAGGTAACCGGCGTTCCGCAATATCCAGATTGGCCATCACCTTGAGCCGGGATATAATGGCGGGGTGGAGCTCCATGCGCAGGGTGGTTACTTCGTAGAGCACTCCGTCGATACGGAAGCGCACGCGGGATATCTTGCGTCCGGGCTCAATGTGGATATCGCTTGCGCCATCACGCACCGACCGCTGTACAACCGAGTTGACGAGATTGATAGTCGGACTGCCCTCAGCCATCTCGTCAATGGTAGAATAGTCTTCCGGCTGAATATTCTCGACAACCTCGAAATCCTCGTCGACATCACCAAATAACTCGGCCGTATCCACGTTGCCTGCGTAGGCGTCATTGATGGTATTGAGGATGTCTTCGCGCCTGGAAAGCACTGGCTGGACACGACAGCCAATACGTTCCTCGATTTCGTCGAACGCAGGGATCGCCTGCGGGTCTGACGTTGCCAGCGCGAGCACCCCGCGCACTTTCTGCAGCGGCAGCACCCGGAGACGCAGCGCAACTTCTTTTTCCAGCAGTTTGACAACATCCGGATCAAAGATACCGATCCGCAAACGAACGAACGGCACACCGAGTTGCTGACCCAACGCGACAAACACATCCTGCTCGCTCACCCAGCCCTTTTCGACAATGATCTGCCCCATCCGTTTAGACATCTTCTTCTGCAGGCTGATTGCTTCATCGACCCGCTCGGGGGTGATCAGACCCTTTTCAACGAGCAAGTCCCCAAGCTTCGCCTTGGCCGGCTTGCCCGGCAGCAGATCCACCGCATCCCCGCCCATGACACTAACGTACTCGGTAAAACCGGTGATCCGAAAAATATCCTGAACAACAGGGTTGACGTTCACGACCTTAAGCCAGCCGCCCAGCCGAACCAGCCGATCCTGCATATCGACCATGCCGTTGAGCGCAGCGCTGTTCAGTAGTTGGGCGGTTGACAGATCAAGTACGAGCTGGGTTTCGCGTCGTTGCACACATTCTTCGACGGCGGCATTAAAATCTTCCAGCACTCGCTGACTGGCGAGTGACGATCGGGGTGCGAGGTGCGTAATGACACCAACCCGTGTCTGCAGGATCTCGCTGGTGAGGGATTCTTCGGATGTGCTCATGTGGTAATCCAGCGTACGAAGGAAGCTCTCTGTATATCCTGTTGATCAGCCAACACCAACCGACCGTACATCACTCAAAGAATCGATATATTCTTCAATCGGCACCGGCTTCGCGATGCTATATCCCTGTAGATAATCGACACGCATGGTTTTCAACATCCGCCCGATCTCTTCGGTCTCGACGAACTCCGCGACTGTCTTCAATTTCATGACGTGGCCGATTTCGTTGATCGAGGAAACCATCGCCCTTGAAACCTGGTCTTCAACAATCTGCCGAACAAACGATCCGTCTATCTTGAGGTAATCAACCGGCAGTTTCTTCAAATAGGCAAACGAACTCATCCCGGTACCAAAATCATCGAGTGAGAAACGACAGCCTTTCTCTTTCAGCTCGGCAATTATCCGCTGTGCAGCCTCGGTATTACTCATTGCTGCAGTTTCCGTAATTTCGAAACACAGGCAGGTGGAGTGAAGGCCGTTTTTGACCATCTGCTCGGATATATAGGAAATGATCGATTCGTCTGCGAACGACTGCCCGGAGAGATTAATTGACACAGTACCCTCAGAGGCTAATGTTGCCATAGCATGTTGCGACAGGGTTTCACATGTCTTTTTGATCACCCATCGATCAATCAGCGGCATCAGGTGGTAACGCTCGGCCGCCGGAATGAATATCCCCGGGCTTACGATTTCTCCTTGTTCATCGAACATGCGTACCAGGATTTCAAAATGATAGCGTTCCAAGCCAGGCTGGGTAGGTTGGATTGTCTGGCAATAAATATGGAAGCGGTCCTCGCGCAGCGCAGTCTGTATACCGTTGACCAGTTGCATCTGCTGCTTGCGGGCTACGAGTTCTCCGTCATCCTGCCGGTAGATCTGTGTGCGGTTACGCCCGGATTCCTTTGCCGAATCGCATGCGATCTCCGCCGCCTCAAGAACGGCCTCGACGCCTGTGGTGTCAGATTCAATTGCGGCCATACCCACACTTACCGTGACCTGTGTGGATCGACCTTCCCAGAGGAACTCTTTCGTCGCAATCAGGTCGCGCAGGTTTTCTGCAACCTGCATTCCCCGATCTATTGGGCAACGTTCCAGAAGTACGGCATACTTTCCCTGCCCGAGATACCCAACGATATCCGTCGTCCGGATCTTTCGCTGGAGCAAGGTCGCAGTCTGTTTAATCACAGCATCCCCTGCTTCACGGCCGAGCGTATCATTGATTACCTGAAGTTGATCAATATCAAGGTGCAACATGCAATGTGAAATGCCGTTTTCACGCGCGGACACCATTAGATCCCGAACAGTCTTTTCAAAACCGTGCGCTTTCACCAAACCTGTCATGGAGTCGTAGTTGGCCTGAATAATCTTGGCAGCCTTTTTTGCCATGGCCTCGAGAAGATTTCGATCGCTGTTAAAGAAATCGGTTCGATTATTGTGATTTGCGCAAACTAGAACGGCAACCGGATTACCTGCACCGTCCAGCACCGGACATGCCAACACCTTGTAAGGCACATCTGGACACAATCTGGCTCTCTGTCTATCAGCGAAATCGTTTATGACGATACTTTCCCCGGTTGAATGTATCCATGAATACAACTCACCATAGAGTTTCTGCGCCACAATACTGATTTCATGAATTGGCTCTCGCTTGTTCGCCGAACATAATGTTTTATTCTGGCCTTCAAACAGAAGGGCTGCCATGCCGACGTCAAGATACTCCACGCAATTCTTTACAAGCTGGCTCAATGCCTCCCATTCGTTTTCATACTGCGTGACGTCATCGCGGGTGTCGTATACCAGGTTGAGCTCCTCATAACGGCCGACAAGCTCCTTTGCCATTGCGTCAAGCTCCGATGTCAACTGATACTCGCGTTCTACGCATGCCGAAACCGCCTGCAGCGCATCTTCAATGACACCGTCAATGTGCTCCAGGGAACAATCCGGGTCTTTCTCAATGGCGATGACCAGTGATCCTATGGTTTCGCCAATTCTGCCGTTGAGTCCCACCCTCAGAAGAATGACTGCTTCGTTTACGCAGTCGATCGAGAGTGGTTTTCCATTGTTCGTTTCTCCACCTTCAGGGAACCGGGCAAGGTCCAGATATTTCCCGGGCAGAGAATCTGTCCACCCCTGGCTACTGGCGAGCATCAGGCCCGTGAGATCGCAAACACCGGCTGCCTTTATCCCCGGGAGCACATCCGCCAGGAGATGAAAGTATTTTTCAAAGTCAATCAGGCTGAAGACGTTATCGGCCACTGAATCAGTCCCCGCTGACTGCCGTGTCTGCAAAGTGTTCATCAAGTCGCGAAACCAGTTTTCGCATGCTGACCGGTTTTTCCAGAAACTCCAGGTTCGGTATCATTCGCGACCACTCCCGGTGTTCGACTTCGGTTCGTGCAGTGACAACAACAATCAAAAAGTCCCGCTCAGGCAGTTCGGCATTCAGCTGCATGCAAAGCTCCTGACCTGTCATACGCGGCATATCGATGTCGGTAATCATGACATCCGGGTGTTGACCCTGAAGGTACTCAAGCGCCTCCACCCCATTACCGGCACTGTCCACAGCGTAGCCGGCACGCTCAAGAGCCATTGTCATAAGCCGCACAATGTGGGCCTCGTCCTCAACCATAAGAATTCGTTTCATTATCAGACAGCCTGTTTCAGTAAGTCTGCGTTCTTGCTCAACTCGATGACAAACTCGGTGCCCTGATCAGGCACACTGTTTGCCGATAAAGTACCGTGGTGTAGCTGAATAATCTCCCGGGCCAGTGCAAGACCGAGGCCGTGACCTGACTTGTTGCGGACAGCCTCTTTATCAGAGCGGTAGAACTTTTTGAAAATCTTGTCTCTGTCTTCTGGCGCAATACCGATCCCCGTGTCCCGCACAATGATTCTCACTGTGTCATCGTATTCCTCGGCGACAAGTTCGACGCTACCGCCGGGACGGTTGTATTTAATGGCGTTGGTCAGCAGGTTATTGATGGCAATACGCAGCAGGTCCTTGTCGACAGACACAGCGCTGATATCCCTGGGTAGATCCAGCTGGAAGTCCAGATCCTCGCTACGTCCACTTCGCGCTACCGTCTCGAAGGCATCCTTCAGCAGGTCGTGCAACTTCACCCGCTGGCGCTGTACATTCAGACTGCCCATCTCGATCTTCGTAATACTGAGAATGTTGTTGATCAGCATTGACATGCGTTCAACCTCGTCGTGGATCACGTTCGTCGCTTCAACACGAAAAGCCTCAGTCTGCCCGTCTTCGCCATGCAGCGCCTCACTGTACATGGCAAGCACGTTCAGCGGCGTCTTCAGTTCATGCGCGACGTGGGCGACAAAATTCTCGCTGCTGCGCCTGACGAGATGCTCCGCCGTGGTGTCACGAAAAGCGACCAGGGTGCCCAGAATCTCGGCCCCATCCCTGGGCGCAAACAAGGGATAGGCGGAAACATTGAGTGTTTTCTCCGGCGCATCCGGGGGCACAAAATCGACTGACTCTGACTGACAGCCGCGCACACTCTTGCCTTCGTAATTTCCCAAAAACTCGATTACATCCGGAATATCGCACCATTCACCGGGTTTCTTGCCCAGGATCGCATCCTGATCGATCCCAAGCAGAGTGCTGACACGGCCGTTTGCCATACATGCAGCGCCCGATTCGTCGAGCACAACCACTGCGTCCGGAAGAGACAGCAACACCGTCTCGACGCGATCCCGCCGATACGACAGGAGTTTCGCGGATGTGAACAGGCTGGCCTGCTCTGATTCCAGCTGTGCGATGCGATTGCGGGTAAAGTCGATAAACTGGTTAAAGCGGTGCACGAAATCGGCAAACCCACCGTTCGCACTGATCTCGCACCTGGCGAAATCCCCCTGTTCTATCAGGGTGTCGAGTTTCTCATTGGCACACCGCAGTGGCCGGATTTCATGTTTGATCAGAAAATAAAACAACGGGGTAAGCAGAAAAATGGGTAGCGCCAGCGTGGCAAGAAACGGTAACTGCTCAGAATGCAGCCCGATGCCCGGCCGGAAATACCCCAGCCGCACGTAACCGGCCAGGCTGCCGGCAGCCAGCAGGGGGGCATGAAATTCGAGGAACGACTGACCGTCACCGTCGGCGACCAGCGTACGCTCGCCCAGCCAGGACGAGGGTGCCGAGGGTACTGCAGCAGACGGTGCAATAACCCCGGGTGCTGTGACCTCGTTGACCGGATCCCCCTGTGGGTCCACCACCGCAAGATAGGCAAACAAACGATTGGCCTGGCTGTGCTGCAGCAGGGATAACACGTCCGAGCGGCTGGCACCTGGCAGCATCTGCTGGTAAGGAATACTGGATAACACCCGCACCAGGCTGACACCCTGCTGCCGGATATGGTCGGTTTCGGATTTCTGCTGGTAGGTGAAAAGCAGGCCGACAATCAACACAATCACGAGCAGAGACGCAGCGATCATGCTGAGCCCAAGCCGCTCATTTCTCCATATTGCAGATACTTTCACCGTGCGCATAGGTCCCGATCCACACTGAGTTCCAGTGGTTCCGTGCTTAGTGTCAACTATTTATCTAAAGATCCTTAGCGGCTCTGGAAACAGATGCTTAAGAAAGGACCGAAATACGGTCGTGCAGTGAGGGAACAGCGATACGGCACTGACATACTAAGCAGTACAGAAGTTGGTCGACATAAGCTTTCTGGACACGCTGTGCCCCAGAGCACCCTCTCTTGCTGCGCAATTCACCTTGTGAATACATCCCTGTACGCTCGACG
>CBFDBP010000015.1:0-26476 GCA_965603065.1 uncultured Gammaproteobacteria bacterium | reverse complement strand
GATTAGGGGAAGAACCAAGAATGAAAGATCTGTCTGCTGGTCCAGGGTATCTTTTGCAAGGCTTTTCGTTGCTGCGTAAACCGGGTCTGCGGCGTTTTGTGCTGATGCCGTTGCTGATTAATATTCTGTTGTTTGGCGGCCTGCTCTGGTGGGCCTATGGTTGGGTTGAAGGGGCTTCCGAGTACCTGGTAGGCAAATTGCCCGATTGGCTGCACTGGTTACGCCATGTTGTAGTGCCGGTATTTGTGCTGACCAGCCTGGTGGTGATTTTCTACGGCTTTTCTATTCTGGCGAATCTGATTGCGGCGCCCTTTAACGGCCTGCTGGCGGAAGCCGTTGAGTGCCATCTGACCGGGAAAACACTGCAAGGCGACTGGCGTCAGCTGTTACGCGATATCCTGCCCAGTATATTTTCTGAACTTCGCAAGCTGCTCTATTTTCTGTTGCGGGCGCTTCCGCTGCTGCTGTTGCTGCTTATTCCGGTGCTCAATATTGCGGGGTCTGTGTTGTGGGTGTTGTTCAGTGCCTGGATGATGACTGTGCAATATATGGATTATCCGATGGCCAACCACCAGCTGTTTTTCAAGGATCAGCGCGCACGGCTGAGAAAACGCCCTTTGCTGGCGTGGGGTTTCGGTGGTCTGGTCATGTTGTGCACCATGATCCCGGTGGTTAATTTCTTTGTTATGCCGGCCGCAGTGGCGGGTGCGACGCTGATCTGGGTCAAAGAGAACCACTTAGAGGCCAAGCGCTAACAACGCCGTACCAAAGGCCGCTTCCTGGTGTGCTGCTGTTGTCACAGCTACAGCCAGGCGTTGCTCTCGGATCTGCATCCAGGCCGCGTTTCCAGCGCCACCACCCACTGTCAGTACTTTTTGCGGATAAGGCGCGCCCCGTTCAGCCAGTAGCAGATAGCCCTGTTGCTCGATAGCCGCGAGCCCCTCCAGAATGCCCTGAAAGAATACCGCATCCGACGACGGGCGGGGTTCCAGCCTGGGCGGCAGCTCCGGGTCCTGTAGCGGAAAGCGCTCGCCGGCTGCAGGCAGGGGATAATAGTCCAGGCCGGTGGCCTGTTGCGGTTTTATCAGGCGCGTATAGCGGCGAATGTCACACGGAGTGAAAAACTTAAGCAGGGTGGCGCCCCCGGCGTTGGAGGCGCCGCCGACCAGCCAGCGCTCGCCCAGCCGATGACTGTACACACCATAGTGTGCGGCGAACACGGGTTGATCAGATAGCACCTTGATGACCAGCGTGCTGCCCAGCGAGGTGACCGCCGTGCCGCTCGCATCGGCGCCGGTGGCAATAAAGCCCGCTGTACTGTCTGTTGTGCCGCTGACGACTTCTACACCGTCCGGCAGGTTCCAGCGTTTTGCCAGCATGCCCCCCAGTGTTCCGATCGGTGAGCCGGCTGGATAGACCTCCGACAGGTGTTCAGGCTGTATATCCAGTCGGCTCAGCCAGTCCGGCCAGCGGCGCCGTATCGGGTCGTAACCCAGCTTCAATGCGTTGTTTTCATCGCTGACTCCAAAGTGCCCGGTCAGCATGCCCGTCAGCCAGTCGGCCTGGTGTAAGGCCAGATAAGCGGGGTCTGAAATAGTTCGCCGAAGGTAGAGCAGTTTGGCCAGGCTGGAACTGGCGCCCTGGGCGGCGCAGTCTGCGGGGGCGGCTGTCAGGATGTCTTCGGCCTCTGAAATCGAGCGGGCATCGTTGTACATCAGTCCCGGCGTCAACGGCGTGCCGTGTTTGTCACACAACAGCAGTGTCGCCGAGGTGCCGTCAACCGCCATGCGGCTGACCCGGGCCGCGTTCAGGCGTTTGCACAGCACGTCCAGGGTGTCCGTCAGGGTCCGCCACCAGACACCGGCATCCTGTTCGACTCGGGCACCGTTTCGCGTCGGGGCGGGGAGGTCGATTCTGGCTTCGGCAACGACTGCCGCGTGCTCGTCAATGGCGCAAGCCCGGCAGGCGGAAGTGCCGATGTCGATGCCGATAAACAGGCTCAAAGAAAAAGGGTATCAGGCATGGGACTAGCCTCGATAGCGCTCAACGTTGCGAAGGCGTACGGAAGTTGGCCGGCGTAAGTTTTTCGGGACCGTCGGCCGCATGGACGCGGCCGTCGAGCGTACAGGGACGTATTTACAAGGTGAATTGCGTAGCAAGACAAGGTGAATCGCCGATAGGCGAGAGAAGGTCCCCTGGGGGAGAGGGTGCCCTGGGGTGCAGCGTGTCCCGAAAAGCTTACGCCGGCCAACTTCCGTACTCAGATGACCTTGGACTCGATATCAGGTAGCCCGGTCCGGGATGTTTCAGGGTAGTTCCACTTTTGCGGGCGCCTGCCAGGCCGGATCACGATACTCCGCAACGACCGTCGTATAAATACCACCCCGCACATTGAAATCCGCCGTCAGACGCATGAAGCGGGGCTGACAGACCGCTACCAGTTCGTCGAGCATGCGGTTGGTGACGTCTTCGTGGAAGGCGCCCTGGTCACGGAAAGACCAGATGTACAGCTTCAGCGATTTCAGTTCGACACAGCGCTTATCCGGCACGTATTCCAGGTTCAGCACGGCAAAATCCGGCTGTCCTGTTTTCGGGCACAGGCAGGTAAATTCCGGAACGCGGATGCGCACGGTGTAGTCGCGTCCGGGGTGTGAATTATTGAAAGTCTCGAGGTCGTTGCCGGATTGGGTTGACATGCGCGCACGATACCTGAAATGACGCAAACACCACAAGTTGCAGGGGAACAGCCGCTTGCCGAGGTGAAATTTTATCTGTGGGCAATGTAAGGCTTGTCAGCTGACAGGCAGATCTGTATCTTTCGCGAATGCGGCTAAGCAAGCTCAAACTTTCCGGTTTCAAGTCCTTCGTCGATCCCACCACCGTCCTTTTCCCGTCCAGCCTCGCCGGTGTGGTCGGGCCCAATGGCTGTGGCAAATCCAACGTGATCGATGCCGTGCGCTGGGTGATGGGGGAAAGTTCTGCCAAGCATCTGCGCGGTGACTCGATGGCTGATGTCATCTTTAATGGATCGACCGCACGCAAGCCGGTTGCCCAAGCCTCGGTCGAGCTGGTGTTCGACAACAGTGACGGTGGCCTGGGCGGGCAGTATGCCAACTACAGCGAAATTGCCCTGCGACGCCAGGTTTCACGCGATGGTCAGTCAGCCTATTTTCTGAACAATGCCCGCTGCCGGCGTCGCGATATTACCGACATCTTTCTCGGCACGGGCCTGGGTCCGCGCAGTTATTCCATTATCGAACAGGGTATGATTTCGCGTCTGATCGAAGCCAAGCCGGAAGATCTGCGCGTGTTCTTTGAAGAGGCTGCCGGTATTTCCAAGTACAAGGAACGCCGCAGGGAGACTGAAAAACGGATCCGGCATACTCATGAAAATCTCTCTCGTGTTAATGACTTGCGTGAAGAGATTGAGAAACAACTTGAAAAGCTGAAGCGTCAGGCACGCAGCGCCGAACGCTTCAAGGCGTTGCGCGATCAGGAACGCAGGGTGAAAGCTGAATTGCTCGCATTGCGATACCAGGTCCTGCACGAAGAAAGCGGCGATCGCCGAAAGCTGATCAAGGAAAATGAAACGCGGCTGCAGGCTGTCACCGCTGAACTGCGTTCCGTAGAGGCAGCGCTTGAGAAAGGTCGCGAAGCGCACATCGAAGCATCGGACCGTTTTAACGCCGTGCAGGGCCGCTATTACGAACTCGGCGCCGAGGTGGCTCGCGTCGAACAGGCTATCCAGCACAGCAAGGATATGCGTCGCAGTCAGCAGCAAGAGCTGGAGAAAGCCGGGCAGGCCTGGAACGAAGTGCAGGCGCACATCAAGGTCGACGAGCGGCGACTTGAGCAGCTTGCCGCGGGGCTCGCCGAGAACGAGCCGGCACGCGAACAGGCCAGTTCGCGAGCGCAAGACTCGCGGGAAAAACGGGAGCACGCAGAACAGCTCATGCAGGCCTGGCAGTCTGACTGGGATGCCTTTAATGAGCGCGCCAACGAAGCTTCACAGACCGCGCAGGTGGAGCGCACCCGCATCGATCAACTGGAACGTCATCTGATACAGCTTGGGCAGCGTCAGGAACGGATTGAACAGGAGCAGCAGCAACTCGACAGCAATGCGATGGAAGCCGAAATCAGCGACTTCGAAAAGCAGGCCGGCGAACGTCAGCAGCATGCCCAGCAACTGCAGGAACAGCTGCAGCAGTTGCGCAGTCGCATCGATGAACTGCGTGATGCAACCCGCAACCAGCAGCGTGAATTGCATGATGCGCAAAACGAACAACAGGCGCTGGGGGGGCGGCGGGCATCTCTTCTGGCCTTGCAACAGGCTGCGCTGGGAGAGGGCGAGGGTGTTGTCACACAATGGCTGGGAGCTCAGGGCCTGAACGAGGCGCCGCGTCTGGCCAAGCAGCTGGACGTCGACAGTGGCTGGGAGCGTGCTGTTGAAACGGTTCTGGGGTTTTATCTCGAAGCCGTCTGCGTGGAAGCCGGCGACGATCTGGTGGATGCGCTGGCAGAGCTCAAGCAGGGCGCGTTGTCGCTTATCGATACCCGCGCCGGCGTGACTGCAGCGCCATCCGCCAGCGGTACGCCGTTGACCGCAAGGGTGCGCGCCCCCTGGTCACTGGACGGTTTGTTGGCAGGTGTCTATGCGGCTGAATCACTGGGCGAGGCCTTACAGGTGCGGGCAGCGCTGAAGGCGCACGAATCCGTGGTAACACAGGATGGCATTTGGATTGGCAGCAGCTGGTTGCGTGTTGCCCGCGATGAAGATGCCAGGGCGGGTGTGCTGGAGAGAGAGAAAGAAATCAATGCATTAGAAGATAAACTTAAAGATATAACTAACAAGATCGTCGGGCTGGAACAAGGCCTCGAAGCTGCTCGAGGCGAACTGCAGGAGGTGGAGGCCCGCCGCGAGGAACTGCAGGTCGAGGCCAACCAGGCGCACCGTCAGTTCAGTGATGCACGTGCCCAGTTCGATGCCCGTCGTGTGCGGCTGGAGCAGATTCACAAGCGCAGCGCAGCGCTGCACCAAGAAGCCAGCGAAAACAGCGATCAACGGGATGAGGAGACGAAAACGGCTGACGAGGCACGCAGCTGCTTGCACAAGGCGCTGGTCGCGCTGGATAGAATGGCTGATGAGCGCGAGCAAGGTGTGGCCGAGCGGGATCGTCTGCGCAGTGGACTGAATGAATCGCGTCTTGAGGCACAGCGTGACCGGGATCAGGCGCATGAGCTGGAACTGAGGTGCCGGTCCCAGCATACCGAGCAGGAAACCACCAGCCAGAATCTGGAGCGTATGCGCGGACAGCAGGTTCATCTGCAGCAACGCCGTGATGAATTGCAGCGGGCGTTAACGGACAGTGATGCGCCGCTGCAGTCAATGCAGGAAGAGCTGGCAGTCCAGCTGCAGAAACGCGTCGAGGTCGAAACGGAGTTGAGGGATGAACGCCGCGGGGTCGAAGCCATCGAGCACAAACTGCGCGAAGACGAACAGCAACGCCACCGGAAAGAGGACGACACCGAGAAATTGCGCGACCGGGTGGGTCAGGAGAAGCTTGCCTGGCAGGAAATCAAGGTGCGTGGTGAAACCCTGCTCGAGCAGATTGCTGCCAGTGGTTTCGAACTCTCGCTACTGGTCGAAGAGCTGGATGACGAAGCCCGCGTAGACAGCTGGGAAGCTGAAGCCGAACGCTTGAACAACCGTATTCACCGTCTGGGACCCATCAACCTGGCGGCTATCGAAGAATATGAAGAGCAGTCTGAGCGCAAGAAGTACCTGGATGCACAACACGAAGACATCAGCACGGCTCTGGAAACGCTGGAAAACGCCATCAGGAAGATCGATCGGGAGACCCGTACCCGTTTCAAGGAGACCTTCGAT
Organism: uncultured Gammaproteobacteria bacterium; assembly: GCA_965603065.1. Classification (GTDB taxonomy): domain Bacteria; phylum Pseudomonadota; class Gammaproteobacteria; order DSM-19610; family DSM-19610; genus Thiogranum. The sequence goes on along the minus strand of CBFDBP010000015.1, from coordinate 20,589 downwards.
AAGGTCAACAGTGGCGTGCAGGCGATGTTCCCGCGCCTGTTTGGTGGCGGTCATGCCTACCTGGAGATGACCGGTGACGATCTGCTGGATACCGGTGTGACCATCATGGCGCGGCCACCCGGAAAACGTAACAGTACCATCCACCTGTTGTCTGGCGGTGAGAAGGCGCTCACCGCAGTGGCCTTGGTGTTCTCGATCTTCGAACTGAATCCATCCCCGTTTTGCATGCTCGATGAGGTCGATGCACCGCTGGATGACGCCAACGTCGGGCGTTTCTGTGAAATGGTAAGAGAAATGTCCGAACGGGTGCAGTTTGTTTTCATTACTCATAACAAGATCACTATGGATCTCGCCAACCACTTGACCGGTGTTACCATGCACGAACCCGGCGTATCGCGGCTGGTCGCCGTCGACGTCGATGAGGCGGTCCAACTTGCCGCAGTGTAAGTCAAGAAATGAGAGAACATAGCATTACAAGATACGCGCTGCCCCAGGGGCGTACTCAAGGCGCGAATTGCTGACCCGCTATGGACAACCTACGCCTGATCTTGTTGCTGATTGGCGCCGCCATCATCCTTGTGGTGTATGCCTGGTCCCGTGTTCAGGTGAGGCCCCGCAAACGTAGCGCAACCCGAACGCCCTCCATCAACAGCCACAGCCCGGACGACTTCGACTCTGCCGATATTGAGCAGGAACTGGGGCGTATGGAGCGGCTGGTAATGGAGCAGGATGATGACCCGGTGGCGCTGGACCCGGAGCGTTTGCTGATAATATCCGTGGTTGCGGCGCAAGGTGGCCATTTTTCAGGGCCGGCCCTGGTCAATGGATTTGAACATAACAGATTGCTCTTTGATGAGCATGAAATCTATTCGCGATTGACTATCCAGTCTGGCAAACAACGGTCGGTATTTTATGTGGCCAATATGGTTAAACCCGGGACTTTTCCTCTGGCGGACATGGAGACTTTCACGACACCGGGGTTGACGTTGTTTTTACAGCTACCCGCACCGCTCGACAGCGTTGAAGCCTTCGATGATTTTGTCAATACAGCGGAACGTCTTGCTGTCGAACTTGGCGGCGAGCTGAGAGACGAGCGGCATTGCGTACTCACACACCAGGCACTCATGCAGGTGCGAGAAAGCATTGTTGAAGATCGTCTTCACCGCAAGGCTGCATCCTGATAATCGGTACAAGATGGCTGTAAAAGCGAAGCCGGCGCAGCGTGTAGAACAGCTCCGCGAGCAGATCCGTTTTCATAACTACCGCTATTATGTGCTCGACGATCCGCAAATCCCGGATGCCGAATACGATCGTCTGTTGCGCGAATTGCAGGCGCTGGAGGAAGCTCATCCCGAACTGATCAGTACAGACTCACCGACCCAGCGCATCGGTGCCGGGCCCCTGACCGGGTTTGGCACTGTGCGTCACGACGTTCCGATGCTGTCACTCGACAATGCTTTTGATGATAAGGAGCTCAGTGAGTTTGATCGCAGGGTACGCGAACGGCTGGACCTGGACGAGGTTGAATACACGGCGGAGCCCAAGCTGGATGGTTTGGCGGTCAGCCTGTTATATGAACACGGCATACTGTTGCGCGGCGCGACGCGGGGTGACGGATCGACGGGTGAAGATATCACGCAGAACGTGCGCACGATTCACTCCGTGCCACTGCGGCTGATAGGTGACGGCTACCCTGATCGGCTGGAAGTCCGCGGCGAAGTGATTATTTCACACGCCGGGTTCCACGCGCTCAATGAACATGCACAGCAGCAGGGGCAGAAGCTGTTTGCCAACCCCCGCAACGCCGCAGCCGGCAGCCTGCGGCAACTGGATCCCAAAGTAACAGCCCGGCGACCCCTGGAGATGTATTGTTACGGTGTCGGACTGGCGGCCGGAGGATCGCTACCGCAACGTCATAGTGAAATTCTGCAGCGACTGCGCGGCTGGGGTTTGCGTGTTTACGGTGGTATTGAACGTGTTTCCGCCCTGCAGGCTTGTATAGACTATTACCGCAGGCTGGAGCAGCAACGCGAAAGCCTGCCCTTTGATATCGACGGCGTTGTCTTCAAGGTGGACCGGCTTGATTTACAGCAGCAGCTGGGTTTTGTCGCGCGCGCGCCGCGCTGGGCGATTGCACGTAAGTTTCCGGCGCAGGAGGAGCTGACCAGGGTGATCGGCATTGACGTGCAGGTCGGCCGCACCGGTGCCATCACGCCGGTGGCACGCCTGGAACCGATTTTCGTCGGTGGCGTGACCGTGACCAATGCCACCTTGCACAACGAAGACGAAGTGCGTCGCAAGGATGTGCATAGCGGCGATACCGTAATTGTCCGCAGGGCAGGGGACGTGATACCGGAAATCGTCTCTGTCATAGCAGAGCGTCGGCCGGAAAATGCCAAGGCTTTTGTCATGCCGACACGCTGTCCGGTATGCGACTCGGACATTGAGAAGCTGGAAGGCGAAGCCGTCGCGCGTTGTACCGGCGGTTTATATTGCGAGGCGCAGCGCAAGGAGGCGATAAAGCACTTTGCTTCGCGACGGGCAATGGACATAGAAGGCCTGGGTGAGAAACTGGTGGAACAACTGGTAGAGAATAAACTGATCGATGATGTTGCCGGACTGTATGATCTTGACGCGGAATCGCTGGCGAGCCTGGAACGCATGGGTGACAAATCCGCGCAGAATCTGATAGCCGCGCTGGAAAAAAGTAAACAAACGACACTCGACCGTTTCCTGTATGCACTGGGTATCAGGGAGGTCGGGGATGCGACCGCGCGTTCGCTGGCCCGGGAATTCGGAGATCTGGAACCGTTGATAGATGCGACAGAAGAACGCCTGGAATCTATCCCGGATATCGGACCGGTGGTCGCCAAACATATTGTCCATTTCTTCCAGCAGCCGCATAACATCGAAGTCATCGATAAACTACGTAACGCCGGGGTCAGCTGGCCCGTCACTGAAAAGGCCGCACACCAGCCGCTGCAGGGTAAGACCTACGTGCTTACCGGAAGCCTGTCCCGCATGACGCGTGATGAGGCCAGGCAGAGGCTCCAGCAGCTGGGAGCGAAGGTATCGGGCAGTGTTTCAGCCAAGACGACAGCGGTGATCGCCGGTGAAAAACCCGGCTCAAAACTGGGTAAGGCGGAAAGCCTTGGGGTCGCCGTATTATCCGAACAGGATCTGGTTCAACTTCTGCAACAATAGTGTGACCACAGGAGCGTAATGAGCGGGCGGCGCGAAAATAAATGGCTGCATTTTTTTGGCGTGGAACTCAGTCCCGTCAGCCATACCGAGAGGATACTGTCTGCGCTGGGCGGATTTCTGGGAATTTATGGCGTATTGCAGGTCAGCCTGCATTTTGTCGGTCTTGAAGCGGCGGTGTTAATTGTCGCGTCCATGGGTGCCTCCGCGGTATTGCTTTTTGCCGTTCCCCAGGGTCCGTTATCACAACCCTGGCCGGTGATTGGTGGTCATCTGGTGTCGGCGATTGTCGGGGTCAGTTGCGCCAGACTGATTCCGGACACGCTCGTCGCTGCAGCGCTGGCCGTCTGCCTGGCCATTGCTGTCATGCATTATCTGCGTTGCATTCATCCGCCGGGCGGTGCAACTGCGTTGTCAGCGGTCGTCGGTGGAGCGAGTGTGCAGGCGCTCGGCTTCCAGTTTGTGCTGACACCCGTGTTGTTGAATGTACTGGTGATTTTCCTGGTTGCCGTCATGTTCAACTATCCGTTTGCCTGGCGGCGTTATCCCGCCAGCTTGAAACCTGTTGTTTCAGATGGCTCCCCAGCCACTAAGCCACCCATCTCCCACGAAGATCTGGTCTACGCCCTGAGTGAAGTCGATTCCTTTATCGACGTTTCCGAACAGGACTTGCTGGCGATCTACGAACTGGCGACCAGACGTGCCCAGTCGGGAGGCTGCGCCCCCGAAGACCTGCACCTCGGGCGTTACTACAGTAACGGGAAATACGGCACCGAATGGTCGGTGAGGTGTATTATCGACGAGTCGGGTGGTGACGATCCGTCGGCGGGTATGGTGATATTCAAGGTGCTGGCCGGTGACGGGCAATATACAACAGGTGTGGCAACACGCCAGGAATTCGCGCGCTGGGCCAGACATGAAGTGTATCGCGAGGATGAAAACTGGCGCCGGGTTGACGCGGGTTCCACCTGAGTCAGGGATGATCTGAGTATGTCGGGTGAAGTTCAGTACTGGCCGTTGTTGATTGGCTGGACCATCGTCGTGCTGTTGCTGCTCTACGGCTGGAAGCGGCCGGCTGCAATAGCGGCAGCCGGTATGGCAATCGTGACCTATGCCGTGCTGTCGGTCGGGCTGGGCTGGTCATAAGTAGTCGTATCAGGAAAGCCGAACGCCACTTGAAAAGTGTTGATCCGACGCTGGCTGAGGTGATGCTGCGTTATGGACCCTGTACGCTGATGCTGGATCCGAGGCCGCATTTTCATACCCTGGTCTGGGCGATCATTAACCAGCAGTTATCGGTAAAGGCTGCACAGGCAATAGAGGCACGCTTGCAGGCACGTCTCGATGCCGGGATTTTTCAGCCCGGGCATTTTCATCGTGTCCATGCGCGCACACTACGAAGCTGCGGCCTGAGCGGTGCCAAGATCCGTTATATCCGTGAAATTGCACGGAGACTGCGTGCCGGTGAACTGGATCTGAAGCAACTGGAGACCCTGGATGATGAACAGGCAGCGGAGCTGCTGATGGACCTGCCCGGGGTGGGGCGATGGACCGCGGATATGCTGTTGATGTTCTCCCTGGGCCGCATGGACGTTCTGCCTGTCGGCGATCTGGCACTGCGTAAATCCATACGCTTGCACTACCGCTTGTCGGTTGACGCCGGTCACGAGGTTTACCTGAAGCTCGCCGAGGCCTGGCGTCCCTATCGCACCATTGCCAGCTGGTATTACTGGGCGGCTGTGGATTAGCCACGAATCGCGGTCAGTAGGCCACGATTGAGGATGTTACCTGGGCGTTTCCCAGGCCATCGGATAGAGCAAATCCAGAACCTGGTTGAATGCAGTGGCACTTTTGCCGATGGCATCGGCGATATCTTCTTTACCGATAGCGGTGAGCGACAGTGCTTCCGTTTGAGAACAGCTGATGGCGGCCCTGCTGATATCCTCGGCATGCAGGTCGGAGTCCAGTAGTGCACCATAGGGATCGTAGAACTGGGATCCCGCTGAGTCATTGCTTTCCTGTGCACAGTGTGTGACCTGGTCAGCAATATGGATCAGCGCGGCTTCCAGGTGGGCATCGTATGCCTCCCTGGGGTTATGGTGATAGAGGATAGACACGCAGAGGTTACCCGGCATATTCCAGTGCTGCAGTAGTGCCTGACCCACTTCAGCGTGATCGAAGCCGACCAGTTGCTGCTCGAATTCGCAAATGTCTTTATCCGACTGCAGGCGCAGGGATTCCGCCTTTGCAGTCTCATCCGGGAGTTTCATCAGCATCAGCAGGCGACCCACATCGTGCAGCAATCCTGCCGTAAACAGGCGTTCGCTGTGCAGTACGCTACAATGCTGGGCCAGGTTGCGCGCCACTAAGCCACAGTACACACTGTGTTGCCAGAAGGCGGCCATATCGATCAGGTTACCGGGAATATCTGCAAAGACTTCAGCCGCGGATGCTGCCATGGTCAGGTTCCGCAATTCCCGCATGCCGATCATGTTAACCGCCCGGGTGACCGTGTCGATTTTTTGCGGCAGGCTGAAATAGGCACTGTTGACCAGCTTAAGCAGACGGCTTGTCAGCGCGGTATCATTGCCAATCACTCTACCGATGTCTTCGGCGGAGGTGTGTGGCGAGTCGGCGAGCGCCTGAACCTGAATACAGACTTCAGGTAGTGAAACCAGACGTACGTTGTGTGCAACCAGATCCTGCGGGGTCACGGGGTGTCCTCGAAAACAGTAAATCCACGTAGTGCTCAGTGTGACGGCTTCGTAGAGGCTTACTTTAGTGCGTTTGGGCCGGCGCTGGCCTGCGTCGATGGTGCGCTCTTAACTCTATGAATATTAGTGTAATAATTATTTTGCTGGTGTACTTGAGCGGCTTGTGACAATGGCTCGATTTCGTATCGTCGAGGCGTTACGGGTAGCCGGAACCGGGCTTTAAAACATGCTAGAATTCGAGCACTTCTGGTCAATTGAAAAAAAGAGGTGTCAGGTGGAAGCCACCGGTTGCTCAGCTGCGGAGCCCTTTGCACTCAGAGTGCTGGGGGACATGATGGAGCCGGAGTTCGAGCACGGTTGTATAATCGTGATCGACCCGGAAGGCCTGGTGAAGGACGGCTGTTTTGTGGTCGCCAATCACAATGACGAATATTATTTCCGCCAACTGGTGATGGATGGGGAGCGCTTACTGCTCAAATGTTTGAATCACGCTTATGATGAGGTGGTGGAACTCTCAGGCCTGGATGACATTCATGGTGTGGTTTCCCAGAAAGCCGGAAAAAGGCGCAAGGACCACAAACACTACCTGTAATTGAGGCCAGGAGACCGCCCCTACAGCTTGATCAACAGACTAAGGCGTGCCTCCTTTAGGAGCGGTCTCCTGACCGCGATTCAAAACGGACGGCTATTTTTTTCTAAGTTGCTCAGGCCGTAACTTCGGCGTGAAGTACTCAATCGCGGCATCTTCGTCTACCACTTTTCCGTCAGTATCCACCATAGCCTGCTCATAGTCACTCCAGCCACGCATACCGGTCTTCAACGACCTGATCCGCCTGTAACCCATTTGTTGCATCACATCGACGGCCAGTACGCTGCGTTTGCCGGAGCGGCAGATCACGATAATCTCGCGCTCGCGGGCTTCCACCAGTTCCGGTACAGTTTCTTCGTAATCGTAATCACAAGCCGTTTCCAGGACGCCTCTGGGTACATTGATGGCGTCCTTGATATGCATGGCGTCGAATTCGTAGGGCTCGCGAATGTCCAGTAACAGAATATCTCCCTTGCTATTAATCTCTTCTTCCAGATCCCAGGGGAATAGTTCATCGACGTTCTTCAGCGCTTCGTTGATGAAATCGTCAATAGACTTCATTGTCAGGCTGTACCGTCGCGATTGGCACGTAGCCCCTGTTCAACCGCGATCACGGCGGCCTCTACACGGGAATGCACCCCGAGTTTACGCAGGATGGCTTTAACATGAAGTTTGACCGTGCCGTCGGAAATGCCTAGATTGCGGGCGATCACCTTGTTGCTCTGGCCTTCGGCCAGCAGGCTGAGGATTTCACTTTCACGCGGGGTCAAATCGTCAAATGGAGAGGTCTCATCGGGCAGGGAGCCATCACCCTGAACCACTTTGGCCAGTATCGGGGCAAGATCCGGCGCTACGACCGTTTTTCCGGCGACGATATCGCGCAGCGCCAGCACCAGTTCATCGGGCTCCATATCTTTCAGCAGGTAACCCCGGGCACCGTTACGCAGTGACTCTACCAGGTCGCGCTCGTCCGTGCTGGTGGTGAGCATGACAATAGGATTCTGGAAGCCGGTGTCACGCAGTTTTTTCAGTACGCCAATGCCATCGATATCCGGCATGCGCATGTCTAGCAGAACAATATCGGGTTTGAGATCCTTTGCGCACTGCAAACCTTCGCGTCCCTCACCGATGGAGGCAATGACGTCGATATTCCGGTGTGCCAGCAGGCCCTCCAGGCCGACCCGGAACAGGGTATGGTCGTCAATCAATAAAACCCGCAGACTCATAATGAGGAGTCCGCCATATGCGTGGGAAATTCCACTTTCAGCGTATCGCTAATGGCGGGTTCTTCCCGGGCTTGTGTGAAAAGAAGGATGATACGGGTGCCTTCACCGGTTTCACTTTCGATTGTCAGATCACCGCCAATGCAGGCGGCACGTTCCTGCAGGATCTTCAGGCCGAGGTGTTCGCCGGGTCCACCGTCAATCACCCTGTCCTGGATACCGATGCCGTCATCCTCGATAAGAACCATGTAATTCCCGTCTTTGCCGGCACGCATCAGCACACGCACTGCGTTGGCTTCGCTGTGTTTGCGAATATTCACCAGGGCTTCCTGAACGATACGTAAGACCTGAATATCCACTTCTGCCGACAGATTGGCTGCATCCCATTCGAGCTGCAGGAATGCGTTGACTCCGGAGTCGCGTCGGAACCGCTCCACTGCCTGCTCAACAGCGGGCACAAGCCCCCGTTTGTCCACCGGCGCACGGAAGTGCGCGATCAGTTCACGCAGCTCGGTATAGGCTTCGTCAAGACTGTTTTCGATCAGCTCCAGCTCATGCCACAGCTCAGCTTCTTTCCCGCTGTGCAGAATTTCGTCAAGAACGCGAACCTGGAATTTCAGACTGGCCAGGCTCTGTGCCAGTGAATCGTGTAATTCATTGGCGAGCCGGGTACGCTCCTCCATGATAGATAAGCGATTGGCTTCTTCGTCCAGACGTGACTTCTCGATCGCCATTCCCAGGTGCTGGCCGATACTGGTGAGCAGATTTTTCACGTCTTCGCGCTCGACCAGACCATGTTGCTCGGTGAACAGGTTGTATACACCCAGTATCTGCCCCCGGTAGCGCAAGGGGACGGCAATCATTTCGACTTTTTTGTCATCGAAGAATGGCCGGCCGACAAACTGGCCACAGCCTTGCAGATCATCGAGCGCATAGACCTCGCCGCTCTGCGCGGCTTTTCCGCACAGGCAGCGTTCGACGCTGATGAGCTGTTCCCGTTTTATGACTTCCCGGTCCAGCCCACTGCTGGCGACCAGTTGCATGTTACCGTCCGACGTCAGCATACGGACCATGCCGGCGCGCGCATCGACCGCATTTTTCAAGGTGTGCAGGAAACGGGTGAGCAGATCTTCCAGATCACGCGCCGCGTTTATGTTGGCCGCGACATCGTAAAGGATTTCGAGAGAGTGGTTTTTTTGCTTGATACGCCTGGTCTGTTTGGCAACTTCCGATTGCAGGTCCAGTGACAGGGATTCGAGGCGTTCACCGAGTAGATTGATGTCCCGGTAGAGTTTGCTGAAATCAGGTTGCAGTGATTCCGGCAAACGGGTGCTGAGGTGACCACTACGCATCTGGTTGACCCAGTTGCGCAGCTCGCTCAACGGTGTCAGGAGATCCCGACGTGCGGTATGGAAAGCAAACGACAACAGTAGAACACCACCGATTAACAGGATGCTGTTGGCAAGATATAACCAGGTGCTGCCATCGGAATGCAGCGAATACCAGATGTTCAGCGCGCCCAGGATCAAAAGCAGGATACCCAGTGTCGACAGCACACCCAGAAACTGCCGGGTGGTTGGCCATTCCAGCAGTCTAAGCCGGGAGCGTCGGGCTGCCCGCCGGTTTGTGACGTACTCATAACCGTTTTTGGCCTGGGGCTCGGAACTCATAATGTCGTCTGCTTGCAACAAGTGTGACCATTATAGCGCCGAATAATGGGGGTATCAGCCTTAACTTTTGTGTGCTCGCGCCAGAAGCCTCTAAATGCTCGGGATCAGCTATGCGCTTGCTGTGCCGGATCATTGGGATTGATAAAAACAATTTCCATTTTACCTTCAAGATCGACATAGTCGATGACGGTGCCGTTTAGCATGTCCATACTTGGTGGTGCGACAACAATTTCAATGCCTTCGGACTGGAAAGTTTTATCACCTTCATGGCTGTTATCATCAAAACCCAGCCCATAGTGAAAACTGCCATCCTCCAGGCGGGTGACCGCTATTCGTAAAGGCATGTCTTCCAGCTTGCCTTGTCTGGCGGATTCACGGATCTGTTCAGCGGCTTCAGGAGTCACGGTAATCATGTGTTTTTACCTTTAAAACGTCGTTGCTGTGTTAAGGAACCTGTGATTAATTCGTGGACGGCGTCTACGGGCCCGGAATTAATCAGAGGCCCCTGAAATCGGAACTGCTTCGTTTAGACTTGCAGTCTGCAACGAAGTTTAAAAAGTGTTCTGTCCAGCGATTGGTTCTGGTTGTGCGCTGGTGGCTATAACAGGCCAGCAGGTTTTTATAGACATAACCGTCGTGGCGGCTGTTTATTCCGGTGCCGCGAAGGACCTCAAAAGCATAGGCCTCAGGTGGTTCCAGATTCTCCAGTGCTGAATAATGAAATTCATGAGCGGCGATTTCTGCGCCTGTTTCAGCGGCGTGTGGCCACGGCAGGCCGCTTGTTGCCTTGAGGCGGACATACCCGCGGCCACGGGGGCGTGTATGCATCACCACGTCACCGGGAATTACGCCAACCATTTCGCTGCTGTTATCTTTCCATCTCAGACTGCGGGCCAGGTACATCAAGCCGCCACACTCGGCATAGGTGGGTAATCCCGCTTCGATCGCCTCCCTGATGGCGTCGCGAAGTTTGCGGTTGCTCTGCAGCTGCTCCATGCAGCTTTCAGGAAAACCGCCCCCAATAAACAGCCCATCAATATCAGGCAGCTCATGATCATGAAGCATGTCGACAGGAATCAGTTTTGCCCCGGCCTGCTGCATGGCTTCCAGATCGCCCGGGTAGTAAAAACCGAAGGCTTCATCCCTGGCAATACCGATACGCAGTGTTTGCCCGACGGGACTGATGTAAACCGGCGATCTAGACGGTGCTGACGGGGTGGCCGAAGACGCAGCAAGTCCGACCAGGGTATCCAGATCCACTTGCCCGGCGACAGTGCTGCCAATGTGCTCGATCTGTCGATCGGCACCACCCTGTTCATTACTTGGAATCAGGCCCAGGTGGCGTTCGCGAATTTTCAGCTCGGGATTTCCGGCAACAGCACCTAGTACGGGGACGCTGGTGTAATGTTCGATAACTGCACGTAACTTGCTTTCGTGGCGGCTACCGCCGAGTTGATTGAGAATAACGCCGGCAATCTGAATGTCAGGGTCAAAACCCTGGTAGCCAAGGATGAGCGGGGCGATACCGCGGGTCATGCCACGTGCATCCAGTACCAGCACGACGGGCGACCCGAGTAACTTGGCTAGTGCCGCATTGCTGTTACTCCCGTCCAGGTCGAGTCCATCATAAAGGCCTTTATTGCCTTCAATGATGCTGATGTCGGCACCCTGGGAGTAAAAGCCAACGGTATCCGTTATTTCTGCCTCGCCCATGGTGTAGAAATCGAGGTTGTGACAGGGGCGGCCGGCAGCGCGGCCAAGCCACATGGGGTCAATGTAATCCGGACCTTTCTTGAACGGCTGAACCTCAAGTCCCCGCTTGCGCAGGGCGTCGCACAGACCGAGTGTGACCGTGGTTTTACCTGACGACTTGTGTGCGGCCGATATAAAGATCTGGGACATACGTCTGATTAGACTACATTATCCACAGATAAATGCCCCGATTAACAGGTATGTGGGATATAGACTTCGCTTCAGTCCGCTTTGGCGGCGTGTGGATCAATCGCCGCGTCGTCCAGGGTCTCCGGCAGAAAGCGCAGCACGCGAACGGCAACAGTGACCAGCAAAAGGGCAAAGGCAATGCCGCCCACACCGAGCGTTATTTCCCAGATCGACGGACTGTAGCTGTTGACGACCCCGTCGAAGAAGGAACTGGTGACTTCATAGCCGGGGAACATGTCCAGCGGAAAGGCCTGTCCGCCGATCAGCAGCACATAAAGCTGGGCGAGGCCGCCAATAATAACCAGAGCGCAGGCGGTGGCGATGGCCGGGCGCGATTTTCCTATGCTGGGGTGGTAAATCATGATCAGCGGAACCAGGCTCCCCAGTATGATCTGAACGATCCAGAACAGTTTGGTGTAGATGCCGCCATCCATCAGGATGAAACGTTCGACGCTGTGGTGTTCGGTGGCGTACAGGTTGCTCAGATGATAGACAGCGACGAAATACAGCACGGCGGCAATAAAAACGCCGAGCAGATTTTTCAGACGGTACAGAATCGCATTGCCCAGTGGACGATTGGTCCAGTTGTAGGCAGCCATCAAAACAAGCATGAAGACCGCAAGCCCGTAGGAAAAGGACATGATGATGAACATGGGCGCCAGCAGCGCCATGTCATAGGCTTCACGCGCAACCAGCCAGCCAAAGATGGAACCGGTACCGGTGGTGAGAATCAGGCGCCAGACAAAGGCGACATAACCAGCCGCTTGGTAGTATTGGTTCATCTTGCGTTCCATCATCAACCAAAGATAGACGATGGTGACGGCAAGGAAGCCGTTATAAAGAATGATATTCCAGGCAAAAATCGACTTGAAGTTGTAGTAGGTCATGGCAACAATCAGACGATCCGGGTGGCCGAGATCGAGAACCAGTACCATCAAGCCTCCCAGCAGAAGGGCGACAGACAACAGGCCTGACAAGCGGCCGAGCGGCTTATATAGGGGCTTACCGAACACAGTGCCGATCGAGGCCACGTTCAGAGCGCCGGACGCCGCGACAATGAGGAAAATGGCGAACACATGCGGCATGCCCCACACGATCTGGTTGGACATGCCGGTTACGTGGTGCCCGGAGTGTTCCATATGCAGAACTGCACCGAGGGCGAGGGCAATCAGCAGCCCGAGACCACCGAGCAGCACCCAGAATCCCGTGCTCTTGCCTTCAATTTCGCGATAGTTGAGCGCTAGTTTCATATCTTAGTCGCCAATTCCGTTAATGGTTCAGATCCCGCGGTAGCGGACGCCGGTGTTCAGGCCAAGATCGGCACGAATCTGTTTGCCGCCGTACTGTTCCAGCTGCTGAGAAATTTTGCTGTTCTCGTTGTACAGGTCACCAAACACCATGGCATTGTGATTTTCAGCATCACAGGCTTCCACACAGGCGGGGGTCCCGCCTTCATCCACGCGATGGACACACAGCGTGCAGGATTCAACGGTACCCTTGCCGCGGGGCGCCCATGGTTTCTGATCCTTGAGGTCTTCATGAATGAAGCTGCGGGCCTTGTAGGGGCAGGCCATCATGCAGTAACGGCAGCCGATACAGATATGTTTGTCGACCAGGACTATACCGTCCGCGCGCCTGAATGATGCGCCGGTCGGGCAGACATCCACACAAGGCGGTGTTTCGCAGTGCTGGCACATCAGCGGCAGCGTGGTGGCATGACCGGTGGCTTTTTCTTTCAGCTGGACCTTGCGGATCCACTGTGCCTGCTGTTCAGCATTGGAATGCTTTTCGGTGTTGTCAGCACCACCCCAACCGTTTTCGGTTTCGCAGGCACTGACGCAGGCATCGCAACCACCGGCGCATTTGGCGGTATCGATCAGGATGCCCCAGCGCTTGTCACCGGTCACTTTTTTATCAGCTGATCTTGCCACGGCCGGGGAAGTCAGGAAAACACCCGGCGCGATAGCCGCTGCACCGGCAGTGGCACCGGCTTTGCCCAGGAATTCACGGCGTGCGGAATTCATCTGCTTGTTGGTGTCACTCATTGACGCTCACCTCTGTAGCCACCAGCTGAAGTGATAATTCACCGGAGAGTCTGCTGGCCAGCTTTTCGCGGACAGAGCGGTCGACATTCCCCGATTGCGACTGGTGCAACGTAGACTCCCGAACGGGGATATCCGCATGGCACTGGAAACAGTCGATGCTTACCGAGGCATAGGTGTGACAGCTGGCACAGAAATGCCGCGGGTCTTCCACCCGGATATACTCGCCGTCTTCGCCTTTGATGGCATGGCAGTTGATACATTCTTCCAGTGAATACTGGCGGGTGCGGATGCCGTCGTGTACCGTCTTGTCACGCTGATGCAGAATGTAGTTCATGTGGTTGCGTTTCATCTCGTCTTCGGGCTCAACGCACTCCTGGGTAGCGCTGAAGTGCCGCGTTGGCTCGGTTTTCACCAGATCCGAAAACGGCAGTCGATGACCTTCTTCATCCGCTGATGATGCCAGAGGCACCATCAGCAGAAGCGCAAATAGAACACCGGGTACACGGTAAAACAAAAAAGATTGGCTCATAGGGTTGGCCTGACTCCGCTTATTCACCCAACGCCATATCGATGTAGCCGGTCGGGCAGACATCGGCACAGATATGACAACCAATGCACTTGGCGTAGTCGGTGTCAACATAACGACCCATTGTTCTCTGGTCCTTCTTGACGCGGAATACGGCGTCCTGCGGGCAGTAGATGACGCAGTTGTCGCACTCGAAGCACATGCCGCAGCTCATGCAGCGACCCGCCTCGGCAATAGCCTGTTCATCGCTAAAGCCGCTGGTACGCTCCGCGAAATGATTCAGTACCTCGTCTGCCGTCGGCACGTCCTCTTCACGCAGGGCGCGGGGTGTGTATGCGAAGTGCCCCAGGAACAACTTGTCTGAAGAGATGACTTCGTTCTTGGAGCGGTCTTCGTAGTTATGAATGGCGAATTTCTGGGCATCACTGCCGCGTGTCTCGCCGACCGTGTAAGCCTCGGGTTCCAGACCCGCTTCTTTCATCTTGTCGAGCAGCGAGAAGTGATGCTTGTCCACTTTGGGCCGCTTCTTCTGATCTTCCTGCTTCAGGTAGTGCTCGATGGATTCGGCAGCAATCGAGGCCTGCCCGATCGCCGTGGTCAGCAGATGCGGACGTATGATGTCGCCGGCCGCGAAGTGCCCCGGGCGGTTGGGAACCTGGTAGTACTTGTCGCCATCGATCAGGTTGCGCTCGTTGGCGTAGTCTTCCAGACCGCTCATGTCGCCGCCCTGGCCGATGGCCGAGACGATCAGATCGGTTTCAACAATGTATTCCTTGCCGCCTTCAACGGCGACCGGCGCGTTGTTCTCCCACTTGCTGTCGACCAGCTTCAGCGCAGTGGCACGGCCGGCGTCGTTGCGGATAATCTCCACCGGCATGACTTCGTTCATGATGGTGACACCTTCCTGCAGGGCGTCGTTAACCTCGTGTTCGGCGGCGGTCATCTGATCGCGGGCGAACAGGGCGGTGAGGGTGACGTTCTCACAGGCGGCTTTCTGCGCAACGTCGACATCGCCATGACTGATCGTGCCGTTAACGACGTCTTCCGGGTTTTCCTGGTAGTCTTTCAGTGTACCGATACGACGGGAAACAGAGACCACGTCGATGGATGTATCACCACCGCCGATACAGACAACCTTGTTGGCGGTGTATTTCATCTCGCCCAGGTTGAACTGCTCGAGGAACTCGACCGCCGATACACAGTTCGGGGTTTCCTCCCAGCCTTCCAGCGGCAGACCGCGGCCGGTCCAGCAGCCCAGCGCCCACAGGATGGCATCGTAATCTTTTTCCAGCTGTTCGACGCTGACATCTTTGCCGACACGGGTATTGTTGCGAACCTCGATGTCACCCATCTCCAGGATGCGATTGATTTCGCGGTCCAGCTCGTCGCGCGGAATACGGTAGCCGGGAATGCCGTAACGCATCATGCCACCGAGTTCGGCGTGGTCTTCGAATATCGTCGATGCGATACCGCGGCGGCGCAGCTGGTAAGCCGCGGCCATGCCGGCCGGTCCACCGCCGATAATGGCGACTTTCTTGCCACTCAGTGCGGCACCGGCCTGGAACTTGAAGCCTTCCTTGAAGGCTGCATCGCCGATGTACTGTTCGACGGCATTGATGCCGACAAAGTCTTCCACGTCGTTGCGATTGCAGCCGTCCTGGCAGGGCGCCGGGCAAACGCGGCCCATCATGGCCGGAAACGGGTTGGCATCGGTGGAACGCAGGAAGGCGTATTCCTGCATGCTGACGCCTTCCGGAGGATTCTCTATCCCGCGCACGATGTCCAGCCAGCCTCGGATGTCTTCGCCGGACGGACAACTGCCCTGACAGGGTGGGGTACGATGAACGTAGGTGGGGCACTTGTGTGAGGCGTCGCCGTCAAATATCTGAGTTGCCCAGTTATCCCATTTGTAATCGCCGTCTTCGAACTTGCGAAACGTTAATTTCGTGTCATCGCGAGAGGTAGCCATGCCTGTTCTCCTGTCAGATGAATCACCGCCGGGTGATTCATTGTTACTTTAAAATTTACTTGGACTCAGCTTCTGCAGCGAGCTCAGCTTCCTGTTCAGAGCCCGTCAATACGATGGCGTTGCTGACCAGCTGGTGCACGCTGACGATCTGATCCATGGTGAAACCATAATAGGGCAGTACTTTGGCGAACTGGCTCTTGCAGATAGCACAGATCGCGGCAAGGTTGGTGATGCCGTGTTCTTCAGTGACCGTTTTGAGTGCCTCCATACGCGGCTGGGCGCCCTTGACACGCAGTTCCATCAGGTCGTCGGTCAACAGACCGCCGCCACCGCCGCAGCAGTACGTGGCGTCGTGGATGGTGTCCTGCGGCATGTCGTAGAAATGGTTGCAGACCGCCTTGATGACTTCACGGGGGATAATGAACTGACCGCCTTCCATCTGTCCCATGCCGGCGCCGCGGGCGATGTTACAGGAGTCGTGGAAAGTCACTCGCATGTGATCGTTTTCTGACTTGTTGAGGCGCAGCTTGCCCTCCTGGATCAGGTTGTAGGTGAACTCCAGGATGTGCTGCGGTACGGGGTATTTCGGGTCAAGGAAATCAAACGGACCGGCGAGGGTGTTCAGGAAGCTGTAGGCGACGCGCCAGGCGTGACCGCATTCGCCGAACACGATGCGTTTTACACCCAGCTCCAGCGCGGCTTCACGAATACGCAGCGACAGCTTGCGCATGTTTTCGTAGCTGCCGATAAACATGCCGAAGTTCGCCGCTTCACTGGCGTGGGAACTCAGTGTCCAGGAAACGCCGGCTTCGTGGAATACCTTGGCGTAGCCTATCAGGCCGTCGACGTGGGGTTCGGCAAAGAAGTCAGCGGAAGGCGTCACCACCAGGATGTCGGCGCCCTTTACGTCCAGCGGGAGGCGTACCTTGACACCGGTTTCATCTTCGATGTCCTCTTCCAGGCCTTCCAGCGTGTCGGCCAGTGCACGCTCCGGCAGACCCAGGTTGTTACCGATCACGAAGACCTTGCCGATGATTTCGTTGCAGTACTTCTGGCCTTTGCCCACCGCGTCAAGAATTTCGCGGGCGGCCATGGATATTTCGGCGGTATCGATACCGTACGGGCAGAACACCGAACAGCGGCGGCACTGTGAACACTGGTGAAAGTAACTGTACCAGTCGTCCAGCACTTCTTCGCTCAGGTCAACCGCGCCCACCAGTTTGGGGAAATATTTACCGGCAAAGGTGAAGTACCGACGATAGACCTTGCGCAGCAGCTCCTGGCGGGCGACCGGCATGTTCTTGGCATCGGTGGTGCCGAGAAAGTAGTGGCACTTGTCGGTACAGGCGCCGCAGTGCACACAAATATCCAGGAATACCTGCAACGAGCGGTATTTACCCAGCAGCTCACCCATCTTGTCGATGGCAATGTCTTTCCAGTTTTCCGGCAGTTCGCCCGGAAAACCGAGCGGCCCCTGAAATTTTTCTGCCGCTATGAAAGGTGAGGAGTGCGCCATCACCCCTTCCTTCAGCTTGGGGATGATCGGGTATTCGTGCAGTTCGGGTACGTCGTAATCAGCCACGCTAGGTTTCCTCCGGTCTGTTTACCGTTCGCTCGCTTCCAGCTCTTTTGCCCACGGCGCGATATGACGCCGCTCGCGTGAGTCGTCGACCTGGTTGCGGGTCGGGCTGAAGAACACACCCGGTGCATGCAACAGTTTGCTGATGGGAAAGATGATCATCAGCAGTGCCACCAGACCCAGGTGCACCAGCAGAAACAGATCGCCTGGCAGGGGTTGAGGCGAGAGGTGCATCAGGCCCAGGAAAAAGGCTTTCACCGCGACGATGTCGGTGTGGGCAAGGTATGCCATACCCAGGCCACTCATGACGATACCCACCAGCAGGGCCAGCATCAGGTGATCGGAAGGGGTGGAAATATAGCGCACCCGGTCGACCAGAAAACGGCGTGCCCAGAGCCCGAGCAGGCCGGCCAGCATGGCGAAGGCGGCGTATTTGCCGAAAGGCTGTACCCAGTTCACCCAGAACCAGACCGGTTCAGTGAAGTAACGCAGGTGGCGCAGCAACACCAGCAGCATACCGAAGTGGAACAGGTAGCCGAAGATCCAGGTCCACTTGTTGGACCTGAACAGGCTTTCGAAAAACACCACTTCGCGGAACATGCGCATGGCTACACCGGCTTCAGTGCGTGGAGCCGGCATAGTGGGAATCTTTAAAGGAGTGGGGATCTGGGCGTATTTCTTAATGCGCAGCGCAACACCGACCACCAGGATAACTGTCGCGGCGTAAAACAGTCCGACGTAAAGAGTCGACACATAAGACACGCTTCACTCTCCTTCGAAAATGTGAGATCCGGATCGTGGGGGAATTCACTCCCCCACGATTACAGGTTTACGTCAAAATCAGACGCAACCGGTCGGCTTGGGCAGACCAGCGTATTTACAGGCCTGTTTGGCTGGACCGTAGGGGAACAACTCGTACAGGTACTTGCTGTTGCCCTTGTCCTTGCCTAGTTTCTTGCCGATGGCCTTGGTCAGTACGCGAACCGCCGGAGCGATCTGGTACTCTTCATAGTACTCACGCAGGAAGTTAATGACCTCCCAGTGGCTTTCGCTCAGTTCGGAACCGTCTTCCTTGGCCATTGCTGTGGCTACGTCGGGTTCCCACTGGTTGAGGTCAGCCAGATAACCTTCTTCATCAGTTTCAAAGGACTTACCATTTACTTCGATAGGCATTTCTACTCTCCTCGTTTGCAGCTACAGTGCAACTCAATTGCGATTTACAACCAGGCCTGTACCTTGTCGTACTCGGTGACAAGGTCCACGAATCCGCCGTAGTCAACGATTTCAAGACCATCGATGACGTTTTTCTCGGTCATGCCGCGTGCAGTGACATCCGGTCCAAGCACGTATATTTTGTGATCTGCCAGCGCGGCCTTTACCTTTTCAGAAACCACCGTGCCGTCAAAGGCAGCGTAGACGCCGTCTTCGATCAGCAGGACACCGGAACCCTTGACTGCATGGCGCAGAGCACTGTCCAGCGTGCGACGCTCGAAAGGCGATTTGTTTACCGTATGTAACATTGCCATAGTCTTTCTCTCCGTCTTAGAAGCTCAGGATGACTTCCTGCTCTTCCATCAATTCGGCCACCTGATCCTTGTCGATAACCTGAACGGGTACGATCAGGTCATCAGTGGTGAGGCCGCGCGATTCGAGCGACTCTCTTTCCACGTACAGCTTCTCGACATCGTAACCCTCGAGGGCCCGATAGGTTGGAGAGAAGTTCTTGACACCGATAGCATCGGTATTCTGTTCTTTCTTGATCTGATAGACACCGTCGTCCATGAACACCAGCGTAACATCCTGTTCGAACGCGGCGGCGATCAGTACAACTTCCAGTGACTCCAGGGCATAGATAGTGCCGTAGGGAGCGCGGCGGTTGACGTACATGAACTTGCGGACCGGGCCCTCAGGTTCATCGTCTTCCCATGGTTCTGGTTCTGCCATAACTCTATTTCCTCAAGTTTAGTCGCCAAAGATGACCGTGCGTTCAGACTGGATACCGGCTTCGATGAGCTGGCCAAGACCGGAGATACGGAACCCATCGGCAATGTTATTGCCGTCTTTTCCCTGGCGCTTCGCTTCATTTTCATCGAGGATGCCGCGTCGCTGTGCGGCCGCGATACACACCACCAGATCCAGATCGTGCGCTTTGGCCAGCGCGGTCCATTGTTCGGTGATGTTGCGGTCGTCCTGCGGTGGTACCGCGAAACGTGTGCCGTTATTAACACCGTCGTTGTAGAAGAACACGCGGAAAATTTCGTGTCCTTTTTCCAGGGCGGCCTTGGTGAACTGGATCGCAGAGTCAGCAGCCTGGTGCTGGTAAGGACCTTCGTTGACCAGAATCGATAACTTCATGCAACTACTCCTGTGTAATCCGCATCAGAAACGGATGTGGGTGGATGCATTCAGGCTGGCACGGGCACCACGCCAGTTATCCACGTGGTACTTCGTGAAGGGCAGTCCGGTCTTCTCAAAGAAGCGTGGCCAACCGATACGCTCGACCCATTCGTTGATGCGTTCCCAATCCTTGGCGCCTTCCTTGTATTCTTTCAGGATGCGCTTGACGATGGCGGTCGCTTCAGGCCAACGCGGCGGGTTGTTCGGAATACCGGACGCAACCAGCTTCTGGAAGGTGGGTTTGCCACGTGCGTTGGAGTGGTTACCACCGATCCAGACGGCCAGCTTGCTGTGTTCGGCATCGTTGATCTGCATGGGCGGGCAAGGCGGGAAGCAGGCACCGCAGCAGATGCATTTCTTCTCGTCGACTTCCAGCGAAGGCTTGCCGTTAACCATGGCGGGGCGAATGGCCGCAACCGGGCAGCGGGCAACAACCGAAGGACGTTCGCAGACGTTGGAGACCAGGTTGTGGTCGATCTTCGGCGGCTTGGTGTGTTGCACGTTAATGGCAATATCGCCCTGGCCACCGCAATTGATCTGGCAGCATGACGTGGTGATATGTACGCGGTTCGGCATGTTCCATGCGGTGAACTCGCCAATCAGCTCGTCCATCATGGATTTTACAACACCGGAAGCGTCAGTACCGGGAATGTCACAGTGCAGCCAACCCTGGGTGTGGGACAGGGATGTCACAGAGTTTTTGGTCCCGCCGACGATGAAACCGGCTTCGGTCAC
>CBFDBP010000014.1:0-27503 GCA_965603065.1 uncultured Gammaproteobacteria bacterium | reverse complement strand
CCTGGCGGGGGAGTCCCCGCTGCAGCGCCCCTCAGAGAACACAGCTGGTCTTAATACTGTCAGAGTCCCGCGTCAGTACGCAAAAGTTCCGCTTTGTCGGTTTTCTCCCAGGTGAAACCTTCGTGCTCACGGCCGAAGTGGCCGTAAGCCGCGGTTTTCCGGTACTTGATCTGCTCAGCGTTCAACAGATCCAGCATCTTGAGGATGCCATAGGGCCGCAGATCAAAATGCGCGCGCACCAGGTCTGTGATGCGCTCGTCGCTGATTTTGCCAGTGCCGAACGTTTCCACCATGATCGAAGTCGGTTCGGCCACGCCGATGGCATAGGATATCTGTATCTCACAGCGCTCGGCAAGACCGGCAGCAACGATGTTCTTGGCGACGTAGCGCCCGGCGTAGGCGGCGGAACGGTCGACCTTGGACGGATCCTTGCCGGAGAAGGCGCCGCCACCGTGCCGTGCCGCACCACCGTAGGTATCGACAATGATTTTTCGACCGGTGAGTCCGGCGTCGCCCATGGGGCCACCGATAACGAAAGAGCCGGTGGGGTTGATGTGGTAGCGGGTGTCGTGTGTGAGCCATTCACTGGGTAGCACCGGTTTGACAATGTGCTCCATGACCGCCTCTTCCAGCTCCTTGTGGTCGATATCCGGTGCGTGTTGTGTCGAGAGTACGACAGCATCGATGCTGACCGGCTTACCATCCCTGTAATGGAATGTGACCTGGCTCTTGGCGTCCGGGCGCAGCCAGTTTAGGATGCCTTTGCGGCGCATTTCTGATTGCCGTTGTACCAGGCGATGGGCGTAGGTAATGGGGGCGGGCATCAGCACGTCGGTTTCGTTGGTGGCATAACCGAACATCAGGCCCTGGTCGCCGGCGCCCTGGTCTTCCGGGCGTGTGCGGTCCACGCCCTGGTTGATATTCGGGGATTGAACGCCAAGCGCAGTCATTGCGGCACAACTCTCACCGTCAAAACCCATTTCGGAGCTGGTGTAGCCGATAGCCTTGATGGTTTCGCGCATTATCCTCTCGTAGTCGGGCTTTGCCGTCGTGGTGATTTCGCCGGCGATCATCACCATGCCGGTCTTGAAGAGGGTTTCGCAGGCTACGCGTGCGTGCGGGTCGTCCGCTATGATGGCGTCGAGCACGGCGTCGGAGACCTGGTCTGCCATTTTGTCTGGATGGCCTTCCGAGACTGATTCGGATGTAAACAGATGTTCGTTCATGGAGTTATGTCCCGTAAAAAAGAAACCCGCGTGGCGTAAGCTCAAGCGGGTTTCGGAAATATCCAGGTTCTTTCCTCGCTTTAGCCGAATTTTTATAGCGCCCGCAATCTGAATTCAAATCGGCGCTTATCATCGGAATTCTAGGTTATTTGCGCTTGACGAGTCAAGTAGCTTAACAGGGCCCAAGCTCCCGGCCGTCTCGCCCTCCCACCGAACAGCGTTAAATTTAGTCGCGGAATACAAGGAATTACCAGACATATTCTGTGCCTTTGGTGTTTTCCGTGGCTATTTACATGTCAGTAGTTTAAGTAACTATCATTCTCCCCAGTTGGGTTAAACTGTGCCACTTTGATGAGAGACGGGAGAGGAGTAACAGGATTATGGTTTCTCTGCAAACACCGATTTGCGATTTTGGCGCGCCGGCAATTGATTTCGCACTACCCGGCGTCGATGGAAAGGTCTGGAGCCTGGATCAGTGTCGAGGCGATAAAGGCTTGCTGGTGATGTTTATCTGCAACCATTGTCCTTACGTGAAGTCGATTCGTGACCGACTGGTGCGCGATACCCGGGAGTTACTGGACTACGGTATTAACAGTGTCGCCATCATGGCCAACGATCCAGCCGACTATCCGGAGGATTCTTTTGAAAATATGAAAGTCGTCGCAGAGCAGGAGAACTACCCCTTTCCCTACCTGCTCGATGAGAGCCAGGAGGTTGCCAAGGCGTATGGCGCTGTTTGTACCCCGGACTTCTTTGGTTACAACGCCGATCTGGGGCTTCAGTACCGTGGACGACTGGATGCCAGCCGCAAAGAGGCGGCGCCCAGCGATGCACACCGTGACCTGTTTGAAGCCATGCTGCAGGTGGCGCGGACCGGTCGTGGGCCACAGCAGCAGATTCCCAGCATGGGCTGCTCCATAAAATGGAAGGGCGAGACTGGCTAGTTCACTGATACAGTTTCAACTGCAAGGGGCAGAAAGTCTGTAGGGTGCGCCGTGCAGTCGTTGCAGCTGACCGTTTGTCGCAGTGCTGAACCGGTCTATCCCATAGCGAAGGTGCGGCGACGATGGTTCAGGCCCTCTCTATTATTAATGCCTGTATAGATATTATTTTTCACTATTCGGGTGAGTCGTCAACTATTCGACGCTGCGTGAAATCAAAGGTTGCTCCCCGCCGCCATCTGTTGGAGAATGGCGCGCTCGCGAACCGGGCCACCCTCCAGGCTGACGAATTTTTGATAGGGGCGTGTGGTTTCGCCGGATCCCGCTATGCAGGTGTCGCAGCTGAGTTTAGCGCTACCGATACGCAGTGATTAATTTTGTGAGCAGTCGCGCTCCGCTTGGGGTGAGGGCTGTTCTGCCGCCAATTTCAGGGCATCAGACAACCAATTTTCAAGACACAAACAGGAGACAGCAATGGCCTCGCGTAAAGAGCTTGCGAATGCGATTCGTGCATTGAGCATGGATGCGGTACAGAAAGCCAAGTCCGGTCACCCGGGCGCACCCATGGGTATGGCGGATATCGCCGAAGTGCTATGGAATGATCATCTTAAGCACAATCCCGATAATCCCAAGTGGGCAGATCGTGACCGTTTTGTTCTTTCCAACGGTCATGGTTCCATGCTGATCTATTCGCTGTTGCATCTGACCGGTTACGACCTGTCGATCGATGATGTGAAGAACTTCCGTCAGCTGCATTCCAAAACCCCGGGGCATCCGGAATATGGTTATGCGCCGGGTGTCGAAACGACTACCGGCCCTTTGGGGCAGGGTATTACCAACGCGGTGGGCATGGCAATTGCTGAAAAAGTTCTGGCCGGTCAGTTCAATCAGGACGGTCACCACATCGTCGATCACTGCACTTATGTTTTCATGGGCGACGGCTGCATGATGGAAGGTATTTCCCACGAAGCCTGTTCGCTGGCCGGTACCCTGGGTCTCGGCAAGCTGATTGCGTTCTGGGACGACAACGGCATTTCCATCGACGGTCACGTCGAAGGCTGGTTTACAGACGATACGCCGAAGCGTTTTGAAGCTTACGGCTGGCACGTGGTACGTGACGTTGACGGCCACGATTCAGACGCGATCAATAAGGCGATTCACGAAGCCAAGTCTGTGAATGACAAACCGACCCTGATCTGTGCCAAGACTGTCATCGGTTACGGTGCGCCCAACCTGTGCGGAAGCCACGATTGTCACGGCGCCCCGCTGGGTGACGATGAAATCAAGGCCACGCGTGAAAACCTGGGCTGGAGTCATGCGCCATTCGAAATCCCTTCCGACATCTACGCCGGCTGGGACGCCAAGGACAAGGGTGGCAGTGCTGAACAGGCGTGGAACGAGAAACTGGCAGCTTATAAGAGTGCGTATCCGGAGCTGGCGGCTGAATTCGAACGCCGCATGTCTGGCGAACTGCCGGCCAACTGGGCAGAGGGTGCCGCTGCATTTATTGCCTCTGTGAACGACAAGGCCGAGACCATTGCCTCGCGTAAGGCTTCACAGAATTCGTTGAACGGTTTCGGTCCGCTGTTGCCGGAATTTCTGGGCGGCTCTGCCGACCTGGCGGGCTCCAACCTGACCATCTGGTCCGGCTCGAAAGGTATCAGCAACACCGTTTCCGACGGCAATTACCTTTATTATGGTGTGCGCGAATTCGGGATGTCGGCCATTATGAACGGCATCACCCTGCACAGTGGCTTCATACCCTACGGCGCCACCTTCCTGATGTTCTCCGAATACGCGCGTAACGCCCTGCGTATGGCCGCGTTGATGAAGGTGCAGAGTATCTTCGTCTATACGCACGATTCTATCGGCCTGGGAGAAGACGGTCCGACTCATCAGCCGGTCGAACAGACTGCGACCCTGCGCATGATCCCGAATATGGCGGTCTGGCGTCCCTGTGACGCGGTTGAGTCCGCTGTGTCCTGGAAGGCCGCTATCGAGCGTAAGGCTGGCCCCAGCTGCCTGATCTTTTCGCGACAGAACCTGGCACACCAGAATCGTAGCGCGGAGCAGATTGCCAACATCGGGCGTGGCGGTTACATCCTCAAGGATTGCGACGGTACGCCGGATGCCATCATCATCGCCACTGGCTCTGAAGTGGACCTGGCCATGCAGGCGGCCGACCAGCTCAGCGCTAAGAAGATTCGCGTGGTCTCCATGCCATCCACCAACGTGTTCGACGCCCAGGACGAGGCCTACCGAGAGTCGGTACTGCCGTCTTCCGTGAAGGCGCGCGTGGCGGTAGAAGCAGGTGTGACCGATGGCTGGATCAAGTATACAGGCCTGGAAGGCAAGGTTATCGGTATCAATACCTTCGGTGAGTCTGCGCCGGCCGGCGATCTGTTCAAGCACTTCGGCTTTACCACGGAGAACGTGGTAAAGGCAGTGGAAGCCGTGCTGTAGACATTTGCAACACCCGATTTATTTTTTAGTTCACACCAAGAAAATTACGGAGAGACAAACATGACAATCAAAGTCGGTATCAATGGTTTTGGCCGTATCGGCCGTATGGCGTTCCGTGCTATCGCTAAAGACTTCAGTGATATTGAAGTCGTAGGTATCAACGACCTGCTGGAAGCGGACTACCTGGCCTACATGCTGAAGTACGACTCGGTGCACGGTAATTTCGATGGCGATATCGCTGTTGACGGCAACAACCTGGTTGTAAATGGCAAGACCATCCGCTTGACCGCCGAGCGCGACCCCGGCAACCTTAAATGGGGTGACATCGGTGCCGACCTGATAATCGAGTGTACCGGTTTCTTCCTGACCGAAGAGACCTGCCAGAAGCACATCGATGCCGGCGCCAAAAAGGTTGTGCAGAGCGCACCTTCCAAGGACGGCACACCGATGTTCGTTTACGGTGTCAACCACGAGACCTATGCCGGCCAGGCCATCGTTTCAGCCGCTTCCTGTACCACTAACTGCCTGGCGCCTGTTGCCAAGGTGTTGAATGACAAGTGGGGCATCAAGCGCGGCCTGATGACCACCGTGCACGCTGCTACTGCGACCCAGAAAACCGTTGACGGGCCGTCCATGAAAGACTGGCGCGGTGGCCGCGGTATTCTGGAAAACATCATTCCGTCTTCCACGGGTGCGGCCAAGGCCGTCGGTGTGGTGCTGCCGGAACTGAACGGCAAATTGACCGGTATGGCCTTCCGCGTACCGACCTCCGACGTGTCTGTGGTTGACCTGACCTGTGAGCTGGAAAAAGAAGCTTCTTATGACGACATCTGTGCGGCCATGAAAGCGGCTTCCGAAAGCGGCGACATCAGCAAGACCCTGGGCTACACCGACGAGAAGGTGGTTTCCACCGACTTCCGTGGCTGTGGCAAGTCCTCCATCTTTGATTCCGGTGCCGGTATCGCGTTGGACGGCACCTTTGTGAAGCTCGTCTCCTGGTACGACAACGAGTACGGCTACACCTGCAATATGCTGCGTTTCGTGCAGCACGTCGCCGCCAACTGATCGGCTCTGAGTATGAGGTGGGTTGTGCGCGATCGCGCATGACCCACCCTTTATGCTTGTAGAGTAAGTCCCAGAGGTTTTTGGTAAACCTGATGCTTACCAAAAGTTTTTGAAAAATAATGGAGTCCCACAATGTCTTTTATCAAGCTGACCGATCTTGACCTTGCCGGCAAGCGCGTCCTGATCCGCGCCGACCTCAACGTACCCGTCAAGGACGGCAAGGTGACCTCCGACGCCCGCATAACGGCGTCCATGCCCACCGTCGAACATTGCATGAAGGCCGGCGCCAAAGTGATGCTTATGTCCCACCGCGGCCGTCCGGAAGAGGGTAAGGCCGATGAAGAAAACTCGATGGCACCCATCGCCGCGGACATGTCCGCCAAGCTGGGCAAGGACGTGCGCCTGATCAAGGACTACCTCGACGGTGATTTCGACATCACCGAAGGTGAAGTGGTTCTGCTGGAAAATGTGCGTTTCAACGCCGGCGAGAAGAAGGATGACGAGGCGCTGGCCAAAAAATACGCTGCCCTGTGCGATGTCTTCGTGATGGATGCCTTCGGTACCGCGCACCGCGCCCAGGCTTCCACCCACGGCGCCGGAAAATTCGCCCCCACAGCCTGCGCCGGCCTGCTGCTCGCTGACGAACTGGATAACCTGGCCAAAGCGCTGGCCAACCCGGCACGACCGATGGTCGCCATCGTGGGCGGTTCCAAGGTGTCTACCAAGTTGACCGTGCTGGAAGCTCTGTCGGAAAAGGTTGACCAGCTGGTGGTCGGGGGCGGCATCGCCAACACCTTTCTCAAGGCCACCGGCAACAACGTCGGCAAGTCACTGTGTGAAGATGATCTGGTGGATACCGCCAAGGCACTCATCGAAAAGATGGATGCGCGTGGCGCCAGCATTCCGATTGCGGTCGATGTGGTGTGCGGCAAGCAGTTCGACGAAAACGAACCGGCTGTTCTGAAAGATCCGGGTGCCGTGGAAGACGATGACATGATTTTCGACATCGGCCCGAAATCGGCGCAGGAACTGGCGGATATTATTGGCAAGGCGGGCACTATCGTCTGGAACGGTCCGGTCGGTGTGTTTGAATTTGACCAGTTCGGCGAAGGCACAAAAACGGTATCGATGGCGATTGCCAACTCCAAGGGCTTCAGTCTGGCGGGTGGTGGCGACACCATTGCGGCCATCCAGAAGTATGATATTTACGACAAGGTGTCCTACATCTCCACCGCCGGTGGCGCCTTTCTGGAATACCTGGAAGGCAAGACACTGCCGGCCGTAGCGATGCTGGAAGAACGCGCCAGGTAAGTGGTTCGTATCAAAGCAGCTGAACATGCAGCGAAGAACCAAAATAGTCGCGACCCTTGGTCCGTCTACCGACGATCCCAAGGTCCTGGATGACATGATCCAGGCTGGCGTGGATGTGGTGCGCGTGAATTTCTCTCACGGTACCCCTGAAGAACATCTGCGGCGCGCTAAAAATGTGCGTAACCGCGCGCGCGCGCACGGTCGTCAGGTCGGGGTATTAGCCGACCTGCAAGGCCCCAAGATCCGCATCGCCAGGTTCAGTGGTGGCAAGGTTGTACTGCAGGAAGGTGCGCGCTTTGTTCTGGATGCATCGCTGGATATCGATGCCGGTAGCCAGGAGCGGGTGGGGCTGACTTACAAGGCGTTGACAAACGACGTCAAGCGCGGTGACACCTTGTTACTTGATGACGGTGCTGTCGTGCTCTGGGTCGAGGAAGTCACCGGCTCGGAAATTGAAACCCGTGTCGTTGTTGGAGGTACGCTATCCGATAACAAGGGTATTAATCTGCAGGGTGGGGGGTTGTCGGCACAGGCACTTACCGAAAAGGATCGCGCCGATATCAGGGTGGCCGCTGAAATGCAGGCTGACTATGTCGCCATATCATTTCCGCGCAGAGCTGCTGATATCAATGAAGCGCGCGAGTTACTTTACCGGGCAGGCGGGCACGGTGGTATCGTTGCCAAGATTGAGCGCGCTGAGGCCATGGAGGCTCTCAACGAGATCATAGAAGCCAGCGACGTGGTCATGATCGCGCGTGGTGATCTGGGCGTCGAAATTGGTGATGCGGAGTTACCCGCTGTACAGAAACGCATCATACATATCGCACGCAGCATGGACCGCGTAGTGATTACCGCCACACAGATGATGCAGTCCATGATCGAAAGCCCAATCCCTACGCGGGCTGAGGTTTTCGACGTTGCCAACGCCGTTCTCGATGGTACCGACGCCGTTATGCTGTCTGCGGAAACGGCCGCGGGTAAGCATGTGGCCAAGGTCATCGAAGCTATGGACCGCATTTGTCGTGGCGCCGAACGCCAGCGTATGGATATGTCCCATGAGAGGCGCAGTGCCATGCATTTCAAGCAGGTCGATGAGGCGATTGCCAAGGCTGCCATGTATACCGCTAACCATACAGATGTTAAGGCTATTGCGGCATTGACAGAGTCCGGTGCGACACCTTTATGGATGTCGCGTATAAGTTCCGGAATCCCGATCTATGCCTTGACGCGCCATGTGGAGACGCGTAGAAAGGTAACCCTTTATCGGGGTGTTTACCCCGTGAGCTTCGACGTTACGATCAGCAGTCATCGGCAGCTGAATCGCGAAGCCATCGAAGAATTGGTGAGGCGTGGTGCGGTACGTGATGGAGACCTCGTTATTATCACCAAAGGTGATTTGATGGGTGTACACGGCGGCACTAACGCAATGAAGATTATTCGCGTGGGCGAACACATCCTCGAAGTGGAATGATGCTCGGCCCCACAAATACACAATTTCCATGACACTTAATTACAGATAAATTCTGAGGAGACCATCATGGCCTTGATATCCATGCGTCAATTGCTCGATTATGCAGCTGAAAACAGTTTCGGTATGCCCGCTTTCAACGTCAACAACATGGAACAGGTGCACGCCATCATGCAGGCCGCCGATGAAACCGACAGCCCGGTCATCATGCAGGGCTCGGCGGGCGCACGTTCTTATGCCGGTGAACCTTTCCTGCGTCACTTGATTACCGCAGCGACTGAGATGTATCCGCATATTCCGATTGTCATGCACCAGGATCACGGTTCAGAGCCCGCTGTTTGCCTGCGTTCCATCCAGTCCGGTTTTTCGTCGGTGATGATGGATGGTTCCCTGATGGCCGATATGAAGACGCCTGCGACGTTCGAATATAACGTCGACGTTACCCGTACTGTTGTCAACATGGCCCATGCCGGTGGTGTTTCCGTCGAAGGTGAGCTGGGTTGCCTGGGTTCGCTGGAAACCGGCGAAATGGGTGAAGAGGACGGTCATGGCGCGGAAGGTAAACTGTCCATGGACCAGTTGCTGACCGATCCGGAAGAAGCAGCCACTTTTGTCAAGGAAACCGGTGTCGATGCCCTGGCGATTGCCATCGGTACCAGCCACGGTGCCTACAAGTTTACCCGTCCCCCGACCGGTGACATCCTGGCGATCAACCGGATCAAGGAAATCCATGCGCGCCTGCCCAACACCCATCTGGTCATGCACGGTTCCTCCTCGGTACCGCAGGACTGGCTCAAGATCATCAACGACTACGGTGGTGATATGGGTGAGACTTATGGCGTGCCGGTAGAAGAAATCTGCGAGGGTATCAAGCACGGGGTGCGCAAGGTCAATATCGATACCGACTTGCGTATGGCCTCCACCGGCTCGATTCGCAAGTTCATGGCCGAGAACAAGTCAAACTTCGATCCGCGCAAATTCCTCAAGGCGTCCACGGCGGCCATGAAAGATATCTGCAAGGCGCGTTACGAGTCGTTCGGCTGCGCAGGCCATGCTTCCAAGATCAAGCCGATCAGCCTGGAAGACATGTACAAGCGCTACGAGTCAGGTGAGCTGGACGCACGCGTAAACTGACGCTGCACCGAAAGGAAATAAAAAAGGCGGCCTCGGGCCGCCTTTTTTATTGAAGCAAGCTGTTGGATTATTGCCTGGGTTAACCCTGATCCTCGGTAAAAAAGGCTGTCGATCGGGCTAAGTCGATAAATTCGCCCTGATATTTGCTGATCTGTCCCGCCAGTGTCTGTGCTTCCGGTGATTCGTATAAGGCAGAAAGCTGCTGTGCATTGTCCCAGTAGTATTCGATAATGCCGTCATAGGGCTCATTCATACCACGATCACTGATCAGCTTCTGACCCATTTCAACTTTAAGCGTCAGGTTCTTGGCATAGCGTGCGGCCTGGTAAAAAGCCGCAATTTTTTCGATCAGTTCACTGTATTCTGGGCCATTCCAGTACTCGCGGAATTCTTCCGCAGAAACACCGGATTTTTTGCGAAAGCAGTTGATGTAACGAATCATGCGCCTGATTCTCCTTGAGCGTACACAACTAAACCAATGATAAAATAACACTTGTGTAGGAGCGCCGACCTTCGGCGCCATATCGCGGCCAAGCGGCCGCTCCTACGCTGCTTTTTAATTCCCGGACGAATAGTGTAGAGCGATTGCCCTTACAATAGAAGAGCAGGGAACTGTTAAACAATCGGGGGGTTATTCAGTGCTGCAGCCTGTTCGCGCAGGCTGAGGATATGTTCTTCCCAGTAGCGTGGTGAACTGAACCAGGGGAAGGCGATCGGAAAAGCAGGATCCTGCCAGCGCCGCGCTATCCAGGCAGCGTAGTGGAGTATGCGCAGGGTGCGCAAGGCTTCTATCAGTATTACGCTGGAATAATCAAATTCAAAAAAGGTCCGGTAGCCTTCCAGGAGATCTTCGAGCTGAATGCGCATTTCCTCAGCTTCGCCGGACAGCAGCATCCAGATATCCTGAATGGCGGGTCCGCTGCAGCTGTCATCGAGATCGACAAAATGGGGCCCCTTGTCGGTCCACAGGATATTGCCTTTATGGCAGTCACCGTGCAGGCGGATTTGAGTAACAAAACCGGCTGTTTCAAACATGACTCTGATTTGCGTTAGCAGGTCATCACTGAGCGTCGCATAGGCATCCAGCAAATAGTCGGGTACAAATTGTTGTTCGAGCACAAAGCGGCGCGAGGCATCGCCGAGCGTCTCAATATCGAGTCTGTTGCGGTGCTGGAAATTCCGCGTAGCACCAACAGCGTGCATGCGGCCAAGAAAACGGCCCATCTGCTGACGCTGTTGTTTGTTGTCCAGATCGGGCCAGCGGCCACCGCAGCGTGGATAGGCTGCAAACAGGAAGCCCTCCAGTTCGTGCAAGCTTTCTCCATGACTGTCTGTAACTGGCGCAATGACGGGGATTTCCTGTGCCGCCAGCTCTTGTGAGAATGCGTGTTCTTCCAGTATTGCCTGTTTCGACCAGCGGCCCGGCCGGTAAAACTTGGCGATGACGGGTGGCCCGTCTTCTATGCCGATCTGGTACACACGGTTTTCATAACTGTTCAGGGCCAACAGACGTCCATCGCAGATAAAACCCGCCGACTCCAGAGCGTTCAGGATCAGGTCGGGTGTCAGGCGTGCATAGGGGTGGTTGTTCTGCATCGGTTCCATAACCGAATCATAACGGATATTCTCTGTGCGAATGTGTCTAAGTGACCTGTTGTGCGGTCATGGCTGGAATAATCAAGCGCAGCAAAGGGGTCTTCCCCTGTTAGAGTGGGTCAGTAAGCAAAACCGGTTAGGCTCTACAAGGCCCGAATGACCCACTAGATCAACGGGAAGAGCCAGCTTAAGTAAGTGCCATGCGGGGAAGACCCTATAAAAAAGCCCCTCAACGAGGGGCTTTTGATCTGAGAAGAGTCTCAACGGTTACTTGCCGGCAATATCTTCCAATTGTTTGACGCGGATGACCTGCCCGTCGAGCGCGGCTTCCTTGGCGGATTTGCCATAGGCCACGCTCATCAGTGTGCTGTAGTAGACCACCGGCATCTTGAACTTGGTGCCGTACTTGGCGTTGATCTGGTCCTGGTATACCTCGGTGTTCATCTGGCACACCGGGCAGGGCGTGACGATCATGTCGGCACCGTTGTCATAGGCCGATTCGATGATGTCCTTGATCAGGGCCTGGCTCTTTTCCGGTTCGGAGAAGGCCAGCGCACCGCCGCAGCAGGATACTTTCTTTTCGTAGTTGTCACAGGCTTCGGCGCCGACCGTTTCGATCAGCTTGTCGAGGTACTTCGGGTTTTCGAAGGATTCGCCGTCGATGCCGAACGGGCGGTTGGTCTGACAGCCGACGTAACCGGCTATCTTCAGGCCTTCCAGCGGCTTCGTGACGTGCTTGCCGAGTTCCTCGTAGCCGATGTCTTCGATAAGGACTTCCACCATGTGGCGGATATTCTTGTCGTTCTTCAGGGTCAGACCGGCTTCGGCCAGAGCCGTATTGGTTTCCGCCATCAGCCCACTGTCGTCGTTGAGGCGCTCCTGGGTTTCCTTGGTGGACAACCAGCAGGCCGCGCAGGTGGCGACGATGTCCTGGTCGGGGTGGGCCTGTTCGGACAGGGCCATGTTGCGTGCCGACAGGGCCAGGCGCGGCAGCTCACCGCCACCGGCGTAACCGATGGAAGCCGAACAGCAGTTCCAGTCCGGAATCTCGTTCAGCTCGATATCCAGCTCTTTGCACATGGTATCGACCGATACCTGGTAGTTGGACGAAGATGCCGCCTTCTGCGAGGAACAACCGGGGTAAAAGGAATAGGATTTCTTTGCCATGTCAGTTCTCCTCAGCTCCCGCTCTTGCCGATGCGGGCGTTTTCGAGCTCTTCGGCTTTCTTCAGAATAGCCTGCAGGCCCTTGGCGTCTTTACAGCCATGGCCGCCAAAGTATTCCATCGGGCTCATGCGTTTGGTTTTAATCATGCCCAGACCGACGTCCTTCATTTTCAGCGCGGTCTTGACGCCTTCACCGAAGCCGTTCATGAAGTACAGCGACAGGCCCAGTTTCAGTTCGTTGACGCGGCCGGTCTTGGTCAGGTTGTCCCAGAACAGTTGCGCGAACTTGGCGGTCGGTTGCTGCTGCGGGGCCAGACCCAGGCGCTTCGAGTAGGTCGCCAGACCGTGCATGATATGGGTAATCGGCAGACCGCGCGGGCAACGCGCGATGCAGTTGTAGCAGGAGGTACACATCCACATGGAAGTGGATTCCAGCACTTCCTCGCGCTTGTTGGCGCGGATCATCATGAAGATTTCCTGCGGCGGGTGATCCCAGTGCGGGCCCAGCGGACAGGACCCGGAACAGACGCCACACTGCATGCACATCTTCACCCAGTCGCCTTCTTCCACGTTGTCCGTGACTTCCTTGAGGAAGTTGCCTCGGTACTTTTCGACCATTTCGTTGTTGTAGCTCATGACTGCTCCTAGAACTTGAATGGGCTCATGCCCATTTTCTCAACCGCTTCGGCCATGTCGTTGATCAACCGGGGAGCGCGCTCGATATCGGTGATGGCGACCTCGTAGGTCTCCACGCGTTCTTTTTCAAGACTCAGGGTTTCCAGCGTGTCATCAACCTTGCTCATGCGAACGCCGGCCATTTCCGAGCCCTTGACGAAGTGGCACTGGTAGTTCTCGCCCTTCTGGCAGCCCATCAGGATGATGCCGTCATAGCCGGAGTTCAGGGCATCGGTCACCCAGATGGTGTTGACCGAACCCAGGCAGCGCACTGGAATCACGCGAGCAAACTGACTGTAGCTGTTACCCTGCTGGGCGGCCATGTCGAGCGCCGGGTAGGCGTCGTTCTCGCAGGCCAGCACCAGGATGCGCGGCTTCTCGTCGAACTCGTCGGGCATGTCGCAGTTCTTGATCTGCTGGCCGACGGTGTCCACCGAATAGTTCTCGAACGAGATAACGCGGACCGGGCAGGCGCCCATGCAGGTACCGCAGCGGCGGCAACGACTTTCGTTGAACACCGGAAAGCGGGCTTCGTCTTCGTCGATGGCACCGAACGGGCATTCCACGGTGCAACGTTTACACTGGGTACAGCCTTCCTTGCGGAAGATCGGGTAGGACAGGTCACCCGAACGAGGATGGGCGGCACGGCCGATCTTGGCGCTTTCCAGCGACTGGATGGCTTTCAGCGTAGCACCGGTGGCATCCTCGATCGCCTGCTGGGTATCCATCGGCCGGCGTACCGGGCCGCAGGTGTAGATACCGGTGCGGCGGGTTTCGTACGGGAAACAGATAAAATGCGAGTCGTTGAAACCGTACTTCAGATGTGGCAGGTCCTTGCCCTGGCGGTAGTTCAGGTTGAGGATGGAGTCGACGCTGACTTCCCACTCGCCGGGTTCGTTCTGCGGGGTTTCATCGATATCGACACCGGAATTGGCGACCATGCCGGTGGCCAGGACCACCAGGTCGGTTTCCTCTTCCAGGTCTTCGTCGAGGATCAGGTCCTTGAATTTGACCAGTGGGCCGTTGCTGCCGGCGACCACTTCGCTGACCGTGCCCTTGCGGAAGCTGACCATCTTGTCCTGGCCGCTACGGTAGAAGTCTTCACCCGGGGCGCCCGGGGTGCGCAAGTCGCTGTACAGGATCTCGGTTTCGATCTCCGGGTTCTGATCCTTGAAGTACATGGCCTGTTTGATGGAGGTCAGGCAACAGTCACCGGAGCAATAATCCAGGTGGCCTTCTTTCTTGCTGCGCTGGCCGGCACACTGCACGAAAGTGACTTTTTTCACTTCCTTGCCGTCGGATGGTCGCTTGATGGCTCCGCCGTTGGCTGTGAGGGCGAGGTGTTCCATCTCGCTGCGGTCGATGACGTCCTTGCTCTTGCCGTAACCCAGTTCGGGCAGCTGGTTGGCATCGTAAGGTGTGGCACCGGAGGCCTGGATGATGGCGCCGAAGTTCTCGGTGTTTGTCGCGCCGGATTCGGTGCTGATGT
The DNA here is from genome assembly GCA_965603065.1 of uncultured Gammaproteobacteria bacterium. Lineage (GTDB taxonomy): Bacteria > Pseudomonadota > Gammaproteobacteria > DSM-19610 > DSM-19610 > Thiogranum. The sequence goes on along the minus strand of CBFDBP010000014.1, from coordinate 12,969 downwards.
CAGCCGAGAAACGGCCCGGTGCACCGGAGGTTTTGGTGATCGTCGAGTTCAGGTGAACGGTGATTTTGTCATCGCCTTCAATTTCGGCAACCATCGCGGCAACACCCGTATCGACCGGATCGGTATAGGGGCTGTGGGAAGGCACGTCTTTCCACATTTTGCCCACGGCGCCACCCAGTTCACCGGTTTTCTCGACCAGTGTGACCGGGTAACCGGTTTTTGCCGCTTCGATGGCGGCGGTCATACCGGTGATACCACCGCCGACCACCAGGATGCTGTCGTTGCTGCCCTTTTCCTGCTCCGAGGCAGGCAGGGTCGCGAACTTGGCTTCGGCACAACCCATGCGAACGTAGTCCGCGGCCATCTCCTGGGTGGTTTCGCGCATGTCGTCCTCGTCCGGACGGATCCAGATGACGCCTTCGCGCAGGTTGGCGCGCGAAATGGTGACATTTTCAAAATTAAAGGCTTCGGATTTGGCGCGACGAGAGCAGGCGGCAATCACAACGCGGTTCACGCCTTCATTGTCGATGTCGCTCTGGATCATCTTTATGCCGTTTTCCGAACACAGGAAGTCATGCTGTTGCACGACCTGGGCCTTGCCGTCGCGCTGGGCGATGGTGGCCAGTTCGTCACAGTCCAGGCGTTCGCCCAGGCCGCAACCCTTACACACATAGGCTCCGATTTTCATATCTGACACGGTCTAACCCTCCGCACCGGCAACTTTGTTGACAACCTGGATGGCGCGCAATGCGCTGGCGGTTGCGCTCTGCACTGCACGGTTAACGTCCAGCGCATCCGACGAACAGCCGGCGGCGAAAAATGCGCCGTTGGCTTCATCCAGTTCCACAAAACCTTCCTCGTTCAGCACGACTTCCATGGGGAAGCCATCCGCAGGTACGCTGGGTTCCATGCCCACGGCCAGCACCACCAGTTCGTGTGGGTTGGCGTAGCGGTGGTAACCCTCTGTATCCACACCGTGCAGGACCGGATTGCCGGTTTCCTTGTCTTCGGTAATGGAGGCGACCTTGGATTTGGTGAAGGTAATGTTTGAATCCTCCTGCACCGACTGGTAGAAGTCGTCGATACGGTCGATGGCGCGGATGTCAATGTAGTACACCGTACCCTTGGCGTCGTCGCCGTACTGTTCGCGCAGGTAGGTGGTCTGTTTCAGGCTGGCCATGCAGCAAATGCGCGAGCAGTGCTTGAGATGGTTGAGGTCACGCGAACCGGCGCATTGGATAAAGGCCACGTCTTTGGCTTCCTTACCGTCGCCGGGTCGCAGGATCTTGCCGCCGGTCGGACCGTGCGGGTCGAGCATGCGCTCGAATTCGACACTGGTGATGACGTTGGCGAAGCGGTCATAACCGTAGGGTTGAATCCTGGCGGCATCGTAAGGCTTCCAGCCGGTGGACCAGATGACAGCGCCAACGGTGATGGTGGTTTCTTCTTCCTGCATATCCAGGTCGATGGCGTCGTATTTGCAAGCTGCCTTCGCCGTGTCTGCGTCGGCCGTGCCGATAATGCGCGAATCCAGCACAAAGCGTTCCGGGTAGGCCTGGTTGAACGGGCGGTAGGCGCCTTTGCGCTTGCTCAGCCCGTAGTTGTATTCGTCATCAAACTCAGTTTCGACGGCGTCGCCGCAGGCGCCGCAGTTGGTGCAGTTTCCGTTGACGTAACGCGGGCTGGTTTTCAGCGTAACGCTGTAGTTGCCGGCTTCGCCGTCAATGTTGCTGACTTCCGTCATGGCCATGACGTGCAGGTTACGGTTACCCTTGATGCGACGGAGGTTGATTTCCAGCCCGCACTTGGGATGGCAGAGCTTGGGGAAATACTTGTAGAGCTGGCTTACGCGGCCGCCGATTGATGGATTTTTTTCCACCAAAATCACCTGCTTGCCGCACTCGGCGGCTTCCAGGGCGGCTGTCATACCGCTGATGCCGCCACCTACCACCAGAATGGACTGGTTGGTTGCGATAACCTCTGACATTGGATACTCCTCCGCAGGGTCACTGTGACTTAAAAACCAGAGCCGATCGGGAACCGGACCGGGGCGAAAAATCAGGAGGCTAACGATACTCCTCCGCCCATGGCGGCGCCAGAGAATGTATATATAAAGAGCATCGAATCTTTCGATAACAAAATAGAACGCATATATAACACCCTGTATCTGTGGGCTTTGTTGCTGGCGGCGCGGAGACAGGGTACCTTTGTCCAGGACCAGACAGGAAGATGGCGATGACAGCGCAAGTCCTCAAACCAGAAGAATATTTTATTACTGAAGAGCCTTATTACGAGTCGGTAGGCAACGAAGTCGAGGTCTTTGAGGCCGCCTACCGGAATCAGTTACCGGTACTCTTGAAGGGGCCAACGGGTTGCGGCAAGACCCGCTTCATGGAGCACATGGCGTGGCGCCTGAAGCGGCCGCTGATCACGGTCTCCTGCCACGACGATCTGACGGCATCCGATCTGGTGGGACGTTTCCTGATCAGTGGCGGCGAAACCGTGTGGGTGGATGGGCCTCTGGCCAGGGCGGTGCGCTCGGGTGGTATCTGTTACCTGGATGAGGTCGTCGAAGCACGCAAGGATACCACGGTGGTTATTCACCCGCTGGCCGATGACCGGCGGGTGTTGCCCATGGAAAAGCTCGGTGAGTTGCTGGAAGCCGGTGCCGACTTCTGTCTGGCTATTTCATACAATCCGGGCTACCAGAGCGTGCTCAAGGATTTGAAGCAGAGCACGCGACAGCGTTTCGTGGCGCTGGAGTTTGATTATCCCTGCGCGGAGCTGGAAGCAAAAATCGTTGCCAGTGAAGGTGCTATCGAGCCTGAACTGGCCGGGCAACTGGTGAAATTTGCGCACATGACCCGCAATCTCAAAGGCAGTGGTCTGGAGGAGGGCGCCAGCACACGTTTGCTGGTGCATGCTGCAAAACTGGTAAAAAGTGGTGTTCAGCCGGTTGTGGCGTGCCGTGCCAGTATTGCCCAGGCACTCACCGACGATGAAGAAATGCTTATTGCAGTCAATGAGTTAAGTGCATCCGTTTTTTGATGGTCCAGCTCCCGACCATTCCCGAATCCGCCACCCGGGATGCCCTGGTGGAAACACCGCTTGATGATTACGAACTGATTGACTTCGGCCGTGGCCGCAAGCTGGAACGCTGGGGCCCGTATGTCACCGAGACGCTGGACCGGCATGCTGTGGGTGAGCCCGACAAGCTGTCGTGGCAGGCCGACTGGATTTATGTTGATGACGTCGGGCAAAGCGGTCATTGGCAGCCGACCCGCAGCGGGCTCGACAGGCAATGGACAGTGCAGTTGGGGGGCGCGAGCGTGGTCTGCCGCCTTGAACCTCGGGGCCGTGTTGGCCTGCCCGGGCGGGATATTCTGTGTGCTGGCTGGATTCGCCAACGCATCGAAGGTTGCTATGACCTCGAAGAGCTGACCGTTTTGAACCTGTTCGCCGGCAACGGCTATGTGACGGCACAGGCGCTGGCGGCGGGTGCCACCGTGGTGCACGTCGAGGCCGACGGCGACATGCTGGAGCTTGCGCAGTTGCAGGCCGGTCGGCAAAACGTGGAGTACGTTCAGCACAATGTCATGGATTTTGTCGAAGCGCTGCTGCGCCGCCAGCAGCGCTTCGATGTGATCGTGTTACCCGCCCCGGATCTTGGGCACGGCCCGAAGGGACAGCTTTGGGATCGCGAAGTGGACTTGCCCAGACTGGTGAAACACTTGCCCAGACTGGTGACCGACGATTGTCTGGGGATCTGGTTATCGACCGACGGCGGGGCCATCACCTGGAAAGCTGAAAGCCTCGGCCAGTTGCTGCACGAGGTCCTGCCCGGTCGCACTATAGAGCCTCTGAACCTGGGTGTGGCGACAGCGGATGGCCGGGTATTAGCGGCCGGTATCGCGGCGCGCTGGTATGACGAAACCGCGTTTCTGCAAACCGGTGGTATAGCGTTGACAGCGGCACAGCTGGAAGAACGTCTTGATACACATATGGTCTCCCTGGGTGCTGCGGAAGAGCCTGCACGCGCACTGGCCGGCTATTCACGCGAACAGCAGGATTTCGTATTGCGTTGCGCAGGCATGGTGGCGCGTACCAGTTCCGGTATGGCGTTCAACTTTGTGTCGCATGTCTGTGGCGCGCTACGCCTCATGGATGAATCAGGTGTGGAAGCCTGGCTGCTGCACTGCATGGATATCTACGATACCAAAGGCCTGCATCCCGCTGTCGCTGCCTTCAAAGATGTTGACAATTTCGCGCGCGGGCACAGGGAGCGTACTACCGGGCTGGCACTGGATGAGGTCGTGAACGTACTCGAAGCCTTTGTGCACGGCCTCAATGGCCGCCGACTGAAGGTGGAATCCGGCGAACATGTCTTTACCGATAGCGAATCCCTGTTTCTGCCGAATGCTATCAGTCGATTCAAACAACGGGATAAAAACTTTCAGTTATATAAAACGATGGCGGTGCACCAGTGGGCACAGACCTGGTATGGGACCTGGCGCGTCGATATCAGCGAAGCATTGCACCGTTATCCGGACTACCAGTCGGCGCTGAAGTGTTTTCACGCCCTGGAGACCTTACGCCTGGATGCGCGTGTCAGGCAGATGTTGCCCGGCGTTTATCGCCATATTCAGGAATTCCGGCAGGCAACGGATGCATCAATGGATGAAGCCTGGCAGCAGGCGGCGCGGCGATTAGAGCGCGCGGATGCGACAGTCCGGGACAGTCTGAGTCTTATAGGCGCAACCATTGACCGCGCTTTGCCGGTAGCGCCGCTTTACCAGGGTGTGCTTCACCCGGATGCGGTCAGCAAGGTGCGCAAGGCGCGTATGCAGACGGACAAGCAGGCCTTTCGCATTGGTCTGTTAAAAATGCAGAATGATTTAAAGCGCAGGCAGGCGGAGCAGCACGAGGACGAAATACAGGAAGAAAGCACAGCTGAAGCGAGCGGCGATGAAAAGCCGGTATTCGCTCTTCGCAAAGTCGAAGCGGAAGAAACGGCGGATGGATTTACCTTTGAAATCGAGCTGGACGGCAGGCCGCTGCCGGCGCCGGATAATGTCAAGAGTACCATGGCGTCCATCCTCCAGGATCTGGGCGATATTCCGGAAGAGTATCTGTATGCGGCGGGCGACGGGGCCTACTTTGCCGGCGATATCGGCGAACGCCGGGCTGAGGACGTATGGAAGGGTACCTATCACGAGGAGGGCGCGTTTCTCTATAACGAGTGGGACTATGAGCGCCAGAACTACCGCAAGAACTGGGCGGTGTTGCGTGAAATGGATGTGCATCCGACGCACGATCATTTCATTGGCAGGACCTTGCACAAGTATCGTGGCCTGGCCATGGATCTGCGGCGCACCTTTGAAGCCCTGCGTGGCGAGGACAAGCTGTTAAAGAGGCAATCTTATGGGGATGACGTTGATATCGACGCGCTGGTCGAAGCGGTGGCGGATACACAGCACGGCGAGGAAATGACGGATCGCCTGTTTGTCAAACTGCACAAACTGGAGCGCAATATCGCCGTGATGTTTATGGTGGACATGAGCGGTTCCACCAAGGGCTGGATCAACGATGCTGAGCGCGAGGCACTGGCGTTGTTGTGCGAAGCGCTGGAAACACTGGGTGACCGCTATGCGATTTACGGGTTTTCCGGTATGACGCGTAAGCGTTGCGAGGTCTACCGCGTCAAGAGCTTTGACGACCCCTATGATGACGATGTCAAGGCGCGTATCAGCGGCATACGACCAAAGGATTATACCCGCATGGGTGTGACGATCAGGCATCTGAGCTATCTGCTCAACCAGGTCGAGGCGCGCACCAGGCTGTTGATCACCCTGTCCGACGGAAAACCCGATGACTACGATACTTATCGCGGCGCCTACGGCATTGAAGATACCCGTATGGCCCTGATAGAAGCCAAACGCAGCGGTATTCATCCCTTTTGCATTACCATCGATAACGAGGCGCGCGACTACCTGCCGCATATGTACGGTGCCGTGAACTATGCGGTGATCGACGAAGTGCGCAAGCTGCCGCTGAAGGTGTCGGACATATACCGCCGCTTGACGACTTAAAAGTTAGACGGGTCAAATTTCATTGACAATTTAGGGTGAAGTCGAAGAAATACCTCCCGATGTTGAGTTCAGGAGGCGGTTTGTGAGCACATTGGCGTCAGCTCGTGCCTGTCTGGCGGCAAACTGCAGCAGATTTTCGTATATCAGTACCACAATATATAGTGTTTTTCTGTTTGAGTTGGCTGCCTTGGTATTTACCCGGATATACTTAAGCTGGCAACCAGGTAAAAATATATAACATGCTGAAAAATAAAAGTAATAATAATATAAATTATTTTTCGATTTCAGCTTGACAGGTGCCCGGGTGGCGCTTAATCTAATCATCCGCACATACAACATATTGTGGTTGCCTTGAAGATCGTACCGATATGTCGGGGATGGACCTGGAAACGGCAACAACTGCGGTAAAATCCATTACAAGGAGTCAGGAGTCGCAATGAAATCAGTTCAGCTGAAGTCTGTTTCGAGCGGAGTGGCCGATATCCCGCTGCAGGGCGCATCTTTGGATATCTGGGACAAGAAATACCGCCTGAAGCGCAAAGATGGAACCGCCGTCGACGAATCCATCGATGATACCTATAAGCGCATCGCGCGGGCGCTGGCGGATGTGGAAACAAACCCTGAGAAGCAAGCGCACTGGAATGAGCAGTTTTTGTGGGCGCTTCGCCACGGCGCCATTCCTGCCGGACGTATCACTTCGAATGCCGGAGCGCAGGAGCACAAGCCCGCGACATCAACGATTAACTGCACCGTGTCCGGCACTATCCACGATTCGATGGATAATATTCTGGAGCGTGTACACGAAGCCGGGCTGACGCTGAAATCCGGTTGCGGTATTGGTTACGAGTTTTCGACACTGCGTCCCAAGGGGGCTTATGTATGCGGGGCGGGTGCCTACACCTCCGGGCCACTATCTTTCATGGATATCTACGACAAAATGTGTTTTACCGTGTCTTCTGCCGGTGGTCGTCGTGGTGCGCAGATGGCAACGTTTGATGTGGGCCATCCGGATGTCATGGACTTCATTCGCGCCAAACGTGAAGACGGCCGCCTGCGCCAGTTCAACCTGTCCCTGTTGATCACCCAGGAATTCATGGATGCCGTGAACCGGGACGGCGAGTGGAGGCTGGCGTTTCCGTTGAGGGAGCAGGAAGTCGAAGAACAAGGTATTGATCTCTATGATACGAGCCAGGTTGTCTGGCGCGACTGGCCGGACAAGAATGCTTACCTGACTAACGAAACCGGCCTGGCAGCCTGCAAGGTATACAAAACCATCAAGGCGCGTCATTTATGGGACATGATAATGGCGTCCACCTATGATTTTGCCGAACCGGGTTTCATTCTTATCGACAAAGTCAACGAGATGAACAATAACTGGTTCGCGGAAAACGTGCGCGCCACGAACCCCTGTGGCGAACAGCCGTTGCCGCCTTATGGTTCCTGTCTGCTGGGTTCCGTCAACCTGACCAGGTTTGTACGTAACCCTTTTACCGAAAACGCCCATTTTGACTGGCAGGAGTTTCGCAAAGTTGTGGCGATCTTTACCCGTATGCTGGACAACGTGGTGGAGATCAATGGTCTGCCGCTGGAAAAACAGCGTGAGGAAATCATCAGCAAGCGCCGTCATGGCATGGGTTTTCTCGGGCTGGGTTCAACCTTGACCATGTTGCGTATGAAATACGGTTCAACCAATTCGGTTGAGTTTGCTGAAAAGGTCAGTTGTGAGCTGGCTTTGACTGGCTGGCGGGTTGCTCTGGATCTTGCCGGCGAAAAAGGTCCGGCACCGCTGCTTGAAGAAGAGTTTGAAGTGACTGCAGAAATGCTGCGCAAGCGTCCGGAGATGAAGCAGGACGGAATTCGGCTGGGTGATAAGGTCAAGGGCAAGGTGCTGCACGCGAGGTACAGCCGCTATATGCAGAAAATTGCCGAAGTGGCGCCGGAACTGGTGGATCATCTGGCAGAAACGGGAGCACGCTTTACCCATCATTCATCAATCGCTCCAACCGGCACTATCTCTCTGTCGCTGGCCAACAATGCCAGTAACGGCATTGAGCCCAGTTTTGCACACCACTATTTCCGCAACGTGATACGGGAAGGCCGCAAGACCAAGGAAAAGGTTGATGTGTATTCTTTCGAAATGCTGGCATATCGCGCTATGGTGAATCCTGAAGCCGTGCCGCAGACTGAAGAGGAAAGCAACCGCTTGCCGGATTATTTTGTTTCGGCCGACGATATCACTCCCAAAGAGCACGTGGATATCCAGGCGGCGGCGCAGAAATGGGTGGATTCGTCCATTTCCAAGACTGCTAACGTACCGACTGATTATCCGTTTGAAGATTTCAAGGATATCTACAGCTATGCCTATCAGCAGGGCCTGAAAGGTTGTACAACGTTCCGCTTCAACCCGGAAGCCTTTCAGGGCGTGTTGGTCAAAGAGAAAGATCTCGAGAACACCACCTATCAGTTCACCCTGGAAGATGGCAGCGTTGTGCAGTTAAAAGGCAACGAAGAAATCGAATACGATGGAGAAACCCATTCTGCGGCCAATCTGTACGATGCCTTGAAAGAAGGCTATTACGGCAAGTTCTGATTGGTTAAGGCAAGAAGTCACAGGAGTTCGACATGGCGAAGAAAATTGAACAGAAAATTGTGGATTACGAAGTAGTAAAGGAGCAGCAGCCGGAGCAGGCTGAAGAGTGCGTAACGGCCGAGATTAAAGAAGAAGACAAGATTGTCCATCTGCATGAAAAACTGAAGCGGCCTGAAATGCTGCTGGGTTCGACGTACAAGGTCAAAACACCGCTTTCAGAGCATGCCTTGTATATCACCATTAATGATGTGGTCCTGAATGTAGGGACGAAGCACGAGTTGCGGCGTCCGTTTGAGATCTTTATCAATTCAAAAAACATGGACCACTTCCAGTGGATTGTGGCGCTGACGCGGATTGTGTCGGCCGTATTCCGCAAAGGCGGTGATGTCACTTTCCTGGTCGAAGAGCTGCGTTCGGTGTTTGATCCGCGCGGTGGCTATTTCAAAAAGGGCGGTAAATACATGCCGTCACTGGTGGCGGAAATCGGTGACGCCATTGAGTGTCACCTGCGCATGATCGGCATGCTGAAGGATGAAGGCCTCGACGAGCACCAGAAGAAACTGGTGGCGGAAAAACGCGCACAGTATGAAAGTGCAGTGGTAAGCGTGACTCCGGCGGATTCCGGCGATTTTCCGGAGGGTGCCCAGTTGTGTGTCAAATGTCATACCAAGGCGGCTATCCAGATGGATGGCTGCCTGACCTGTCTCAACTGTGGGGAGTCCAAGTGCGGATAAGAGGCCGGCTAACTTACAGACTCATTAGCAGGTAAGTGGTGGAGGCCTCCAGAGAAACACAACGCTGATGGATGCTCTGTTTCTCTTCCGTTGCTGCACACTATCGTGAAATATCAATCTATTGCAGGCCCTGCGGGTGCTCTGCAGGTGCTGGAAGAAAAGACTGTTCCTGAACCCGCTGCAGTTGCTGTGATCTGCCATCCGCACCCGCTGCACGGTGGGGCTCTGACAAATAAAGTCGTTCATCAGCTGGCAAAAACCTTTAACGAGATGGGTGCGGTCAGTGTGCGTTTTAATTTTCGCGGTGTTGGCGGGAGCGAGGGCGAATACGATGAAGGTCGTGGGGAGCTGGAGGATCTGGTCGCGGTAGCCCGGTGGGCGGAGCAGCACTGGCCGGGTCTGCCGCTCTGGTTGGCCGGATTTTCCTTCGGCGGGTTCGTTGCGCTGAAAGGGGCGCAACGCCTGGAGCCGCACAGACTGGTAACCGTTGCACCGGCCGTTAATTATTTTCCGGCCGAGTCGTTGCGCCTGCCGGGGCTTGACTGGTTGCTGATTCAGGGTGAGAGCGATGATATTGTGCCGACTGTGCAGGTAAAGAAATGGCTGGAATCGCTGGAATATGAGCCGCAGTTTGTCTTGATTGAAGGCGCCGGCCATTTTTTTCATGGCCGCTTGAATGCGCTGAGACAAGCGCTTATAGATGCATTTTGATAAGAGCCTGTCCGAGGATAGACTGATCTACTGCGGACAGGCTCTTAGCTCAGTATCGCTTGAAATTTTTGACGAAACGGAAAACTTCTTTCGCGGAATTGAAGATTTTGGGGATCATGTGATCATTAATCGAGCAGGTCCAGTAGGCTGGTAATACCCCGCCTTTAAAAATCGGACTCGCACTGACGGATAGACCGTTAATCTTTTTTTCTACTTTTGCATTCATGCGCAGTCCAGATATGCTGTTTTTTCTACCCGGCATCGAGGTGAACGGCGTTCCATTAATTCTGACTCCCCTGTACAAATTGTAGACGTTTCATGAGCTGAAATTATCCAGCCCGCCAAACGCGCTGAAAGCGCAGCATGGAATAACGCTTTCCACCACTTTTCCCGGTCCGGTAACCTGCTAAAAATAAAGCTTTATTTAACCGTTCCACGGACAGCAGCTCGATAAGCGACCAAGAAATCAATTATATTATTATATGCTTGCTAAGACTGGGGTCAATCGGTGAATCTGGTGGTAGCTTCTTTTGTTGAATGGATTTTCATGGTTCACCAGGATCTGCGCTAAGGACGTCAGCCGAAATAATAGGCATAATAAGCATTTAGCCGGTTGGACGGCACAGTAAACTATGTACGAGAAACATTTTGGACTGACAGAACGGCCGTTCTCAATCGCGCCTGATCCGCGCTTCCTGTATATGAGCCAGCAGCACCGTGAGGCGCTGGCGCATCTGTTATACGGGGTTGGGGAAGGTGGCGGTTTCGTTCAGTTGACCGGCGAAGTTGGCACCGGGAAAACCACTATATGCCGCTGTCTGCTGGAGCAGCTCCCTGAGAATGTCGATGTTGCGTTGATACTCAATCCGCGGGTCACTGCACTGGAATTGCTCGCCAGTCTGTGCGATGAACTGCACATTCAGTACGTCAAAGACACAACGAGTATCAAGTTGTTGATCGATGTGCTGAACGCCTACCTGTTGGATACCCATGCCAAAGGGCGGCGCGCCGTACTCATGATAGACGAGGCGCAGAATCTCAGTGCGGAAGCGCTGGAACAGGTCCGCCTGCTGACCAACCTGGAAACCACGCGTGAAAAGCTGCTGCAGATTATCCTCATCGGACAACCGGAATTGAGAAATCTTCTGGCGCGCGACGATCTGCGCCAGCTGTCCCAGCGTATCAACGCCCGCTTTCACCTGGATCCCATTAACAGGGCTGAGGCAGCCGCCTACATTCGCCATCGATTGCAGGTATGCGGCGCCAGAGAGCCCTTATTCAATGAAAATGCGGTCGACCTGGTGCACAAACTATCGGCCGGTGTCCCTCGGCTGATCAATGTCCTGTGCGACCGGGCGATGCTGGGCACCTTTGTGGAAGGTAAGCGCAAGGTTGACGTTGCGATTGTTCACAGAGCTGCCATGGAAGTGCTTCCTGAGGAAGGGCTGGATGCGCCGAAGCAAACAATCTGGCCCTGGCTGGCTGCGAGTGCAGCGCTTGTCCTGGTAGTGGTACTGGTTTATTTGCTTTTCCCTTTTAACGAGCGGCCGCAGACCTCCCAGCTAGCCATGGAGGCCATCGATAATCCGCTTGAAAGTGAACCGCCAGCGGCGCCAGTTACCGGTTTGCCGACAACCGGTCCACCACAGGAGTCAGCGCTCCCGCCGACGGCCGACGTGGCGGTCCCACCTGTAACTGATAGACCGGCCTTAGCGCTGACGGTGGCCCTGGCGCAGGCAGGCCCTGATGCGGCAGCCCAGGCCTGGTCGGCGCTCTATGGCGTATGGGGGATGCAGTCATCGGCTGTTAGTGACGCACAGGCCTGCGCGCAGGCGCCTGCAGCCGGCTTGCGTTGCCTGCAGGGAGGGGGGGGCTGGACGGCACTGGAAGGCTATGACAGGCCGGCCGTGTTGTTGCTTGTGGCAGCCGAGGGGCGGCGTGTCGCTGTGTTGCTTCAGGAAGTGCTGGGCTCGCGGGCAAAAATCAAGCTTGATGATCGCGAGATGGAAGTGCCGATTACCGATCTCAAGCGCCACTGGTTTGGTGAGTATCGCTTGTTATGGAAAACACCACCCAACGGCAGTACCTCACTGAGGTACGGGGAGCGCAGTGCCGATGTAAAGTGGTTGCGGGAACAATTGCAGCGCGCCACCGGTTTGACCTCCATTGCCCCCGATCCCATGGTGTTCGATGCGGGTCTCAAAGAGCTGCTGCAGACCTTTCAGCGTGACCAGGCATTGAGTGCTGATGGCGTGGCGGGTCCGCGAACCTTCATAAACCTCAACAACCTGGGCACACAGCCGTCCGTGCCGCGGCTGGGCGCCCGTGCCCTGAGCGGTTAATCTGAGCCTTATGTCGTACATCCTGGAAGCGCTCAAGAAGTCTGAACAACAGCGGGAACTCGGCCGGGTTCCCGGGATCACCAGCGTGCATGAGAATACGGCAAAATCAGTTTCCGGAAAATGGCTGTGGCTGATTGTTGCAATTCTGCTGTTGAATGCAGGGTTGCTGGTGTTGTTGCTATGGCCTGACTCCGAACCTGAACCGGTCACCACGTCGGCGCCGATCCGGGAACCCGTCCAGCTTCGACGGGACAGGCCGGCAGTCGCGCCGCTCGTCAGCCAGCCGCCCGTGCTTGAGAATCCCGCACCCCGCGTCCCTCAAGCCGCTCGCATCGCGCCGCTTCCTGCAGCGCCGGCAGCTGCGCCGGTTAAAACCGAAACCACTGCAAAGCCGGTACTTCAGGAACCGGCGATGGCCGCGGCCGTATTACCCGCACAGCCACAAGCCGAGCAACCACAAGCCGAGCAACCACAAGCCGAGCAACCACAAGCCGAGCAACCAC
>CBFDBP010000013.1:0-28315 GCA_965603065.1 uncultured Gammaproteobacteria bacterium | reverse complement strand
GGGGGACAAGGTGAATCGCCGTAAGGCGAGAGAGGGTCCTCTGGGGGACAAGGTGTGATTGATATGCAGACCGAAAGTTATGCAGCTGTCAGGTACGCTTTAGCGTTGATCCCTTTGTGATCTTCGTGTCTTTCATGGTGGGTAGATACCGGGGAGTGAGCTATGATTGACCTGTTCCGGCAGGTGACAGCCGGCCCGAAGCCTCGTTCAGCCTGCTGACCACCGAAACTACAGCACCCGTCAGAGTACGAAGATCCTCATCATCGATAATAAAGGGTGGCATCAGGTATACAAGTCGGCCAAAGGGCCTGACCCAGACGCCCTGCTCAACAAACGCAGGCTGTACGGTTTTCATGTCCAGAGCCAGCGTCAACTCGACAACCCCGATAGCACCCAGCACCCTTACGTCATTGACGTGATCCAGTTCCCGGCAGGGTTCCAGACCGTTACGCAAGCCCTGTTCAATACGCCTCACGCGTGCCTGCCAGGGTGATTCCAGCAGCAGCTGAATGCTGGCCAGAGCCGTTGCGCAGGCCAGAGGATTGGCCATGAAGGTCGGTCCGTGCATGAAAAGCCCGGGTGGCCGGCAAGCGATAGTGTGGCTGACTTCACGCGTGGTGAGGGTCGCTGCCAGGGTCAGGTAGCCACCGGTAAGGGCCTTGCCGAGACACAGGATGTCGGGGGCGATGCCGGCATGTTCGCAGGCAAACAATTTTCCGGTTCGGCCAAACCCGGTCGCGATTTCATCGGCAATCAATAAAACGTCGTGCTGATCGCATAAACTGCGTACACGTCGCAGGTAATCGGCGGAGTAAAAACGCATACCACCGGCACCCTGCACAATGGGCTCCAGAATCACAGCTGCAATTTTTCCGGCCTGTTTTTGCAGCGCTGCCGCCATCGCCCGACTGTCATCTTCACAGCTTGGCGAACCAAAGGGGCATTCAGGGGCAGCAACGAAAACCTGTTGTGACAGCACACCGGAAAACAAGCTGTGCATGCCGGTTTCCGGATCGCACACCGACATGGCACCCAGGGTGTCACCATGGTAACCGTGACGTATCGTCAGGAAGCGCTGCTTACCTGTTTCGCCTTTCGCCACCCAATACTGGATAGCCATCTTCATGGCCACTTCTACCGCAACAGAACCCGAGTCAGCAAAAAAAACTGTCTGTAACGGATCGGGTGTCAGCTCGACCAGACGCTGCGCCAGTTCCACGGCCGGACGGTGCGTCAGGCCACCGAACATGACATGCGACATATCAGCGAGCTGTTCTTCCACGGCACGGTTCAGTATCGGATGGTTGTAACCGTGGATAGCACACCACCAGGAAGACATACCATCGATCAGCTCGCGTCCGTCCGCCAGGCGCAGGCGCACCCCGTGAGCAGACTGAACCGGAAACACCGGAAGATCGGCGCCGATGGCACTGTAGGGATGCCAGACCTTATCGCGGTCCGCCGCAACCCAGTCCTTGTGCGTGGTCAGCTCCATGATCTGTACATTACCAAGCCGAACTTCGCCCCGTGTCGCCAGATGAGATGATGTGTTATTGCCCCACCATGCTAGCGTACCCTTTCACCATCGGTCCGCCCTGCCACGACTTCCAGGTCGATATTATTCAAGCGCCGATCCGGCATGCTGCGACGCTCCTGATGCACAATCCGTCCTGAGCGGCCAACAAACGGAAACAGTTGAGCTGAATCGAAGCCGTGCCTTCTTTCTTTTTTTCTCAGTTCTTTCATAGACGTAACCTCCACGAGGCGATGCCAGCCTACCCTCCTCGCTGACATATAATCTTATCGTAGTCAGACAGCAAGCGACAGGTATTGATCTGAATCAATAAAAGGCAAGAACAGTTTGCAAGCCGACAAACAGCAGCTATAGTTAAGTTGCAACGAGGGTGATAAAGATCAGGTGACAATCAGCAAAGCTTTGTCACAGCCAAACGGGCAACCGTCAAATCACCCTGAAACGCCTCGGCAAGCATTGATACAGGCGAAAGGTGCCAGCATACGCTGAAAAGCCCCTGCAGCAGATGGGGCTGAGCCACCAGGTCTGGGCATGCGATACCGGGGCGTTTCTAATTTCGAAGTAGACAACAATACGCACACGATTGACGGAAGCGCCGGCCGCGAGTTCTCTTGCGTGACACCCGTGTACGACTATACTGAATGGATGCCGCCTGGCACGCGCAGCGCTATGCCGACAGGGGCCGTCGCTGCATTCCCGGATAGCCGCCAATCCAGGAGTACCCGCATGTTAAGAGCACTCAACCTCGAACCCCAGAAATGTACCGGCTGTTTACAGTGTGAACTCGCCTGCTCCTATGAAAACGAAGGCGTTTTCAATCCGGCCAGGTCGAGAATCAAGGTGTTCAACTTTCATGATGAAGGACGCTTCGCACCCTACACCTGCACCCAGTGTGAGCAGGCCTGGTGTCTGCACGCCTGTCCGGTCGAGGCCATCGTCCTCAACACCGCCACAGGTGCCAAGGAAGTTCTCGAGGATATCTGCGTCGGCTGCAAAGTCTGCACCATCGCCTGCCCTTTTGGAACGGTGAACTACAACCAGACTTCGGGAAAGGTTATCAAGTGCGATCTCTGCGGTGGCGATCCCTGGTGCGCAAAAGCCTGTCCCACCGGCGCCATCAGCTACGTCGACCTCGACAATACGGGACTGGACAGAATGCGCGCCTGGGCGCAACAGCGTCCTGCCGGGCCGGCCAGCTATAACACACCGCGCACCCCCCAGACAACGCCCGCGGACTTCACCCGGGAAAACTGATGACAGGAGAATCGTGACATGGCCTGGACACAGAATGTACTGCGCGTGAATCTGAGCAGTGGCGAGACAGCCAAAGAACCATTGAATATGACATGGGCGGACAGCTATCTCGGGCAACGGGGTCTGGCGAGCAAGTATCTGGCCGAAGAAATCGATCCGGCTGTGGACGCATTGTCGCCGAATAACAAATTGATCATGGTCACCGGACCACTGACGGGGACCATGGCGTCTACCGGGGGCCGCTACTCCGTGGTTACCAAAAGCCCGTTAACCGGTGCCATCGCCTGCTCCAATTCCGGCGGTTTCATCGGTGCGGAAATCAAAATGGCCGGATGGGACATGATCATCTTCGAAGACAGGGCGGACACGCCGGTGTATCTCTATCTGGAAAACGAACACGCCGAGTTGCTGCCGGCCGACGAACTGTGGGGCACGTCTGTCTGGGAGGCCGATGAACGCCTGCACCGGAAACACCAGGACCCCCTCATCCGCATCGCCTGTATCGGGCGCGCCGCCGAACAGGGCAATCTTTATGCAGGCATTATCAACGACCTGCACCGTGCGGCCGGCCGCTCCGGCGTCGGCACAGTGATGGCATCCAAGAACCTGAAAGCGCTGGTATGCCGCGGCACCCGCGGCGTCGGTAATCTCAAGGATCCGCTGCGCTTCCTGCAAGCTGCCGAACAAGGCAAACGGGTTCTGGCCGAAAACGCTGTCACCGGACAGGGCTTGCCCCAGTACGGCACCCAGGTGCTGATGAACGTCATCAATGAAATGGGCGCCATGCCCACCCGTAACATGCAGGAAGTCCAGTTCGAGGGCGCACACAGCATCTCGGGAGAGGCCATGCACGAACCACGCAGCAGCGACGGCCGGCCGAACCTGACAACCAACGCCGCCTGTTTCGGCTGCACCATCGCCTGTGGACGCATATCCACCGTCCAAAAAGGACATTTTACGGTGGAGAACAAACCCGAATACTGGGGTGCTTCGGGTGGACTGGAATACGAAGCCGCCTGGGCGCTGGGGTCGGATACCGGCGTCGACGATCTTGACGCCCTGACTTACGCGAATTTCCTCTGCAACGAGGACGGTTTCGATCCCATCTCGTTCGGTTCGACCCTGGCCGCCGCCATGGAGTTATACGAAATGGGGGTGATTACCCAACAGGACACGGGCGGCATTGAGTTGAAATTCGGCTCGGCGGAAGCCCTCAGCCAGGCGGCTGAGCTGACTGCCAGAGGCGAAGGTTTCGGCAAGGTATTGGGCCTGGGCTCCAAACGCCTGTGCGAAAAATATGGCCACCCGGAACTATCCATGACGGTAAAGGCCCAGGAGTTTCCTGCCTATGACCCGCGCGGCATCCAGGGCATGGGCCTGGCCTATGCGACATCCAATCGTGGCGCCTGTCACCTGCGCGGGTACACGGTGGCCTCAGAGGTGCTGGGCATACCGGAAAAAACCGACCCCCTGGCCACCGACGGCAAGGCGGAGCTGGTGAAGGCCTTTCAGGACGCCACCGCGGCTGTGGATTCCAGCGGTTTATGCGTTTTCACCACCTTTGCCTGGACCCTGGATGACATCGCGCCACAACTGGATGCGGCCTGCGAGGGCGACTGGTCAACCGCGAAACTGCTCGAAGTCGGCGAACGTATCTGGAACCTGGAACGCGACTTCAATCTCAAGGCGGGGTTGACCGGCAAGGATGACACCCTGCCCAAACGATTGCGCAAGGACGCCGCCAAAAGCGGGCCTGCCAAAGGCATGGTCAATGAATTGGACAGCATGCTGCCGCGCTATTACGAGTTACGGGGCTGGACGCCACAGGGTGAGCTTACCGCGGAAACGCGCCAACGACTGAATCTGTAAGCGCGACACGATAGCCGTTGCGGGCAGGGTTTGCATAATCAGGAGGACAGAGCATGCATCACGTCATTATCGGTGCAGGTCCGGCAGGCGTCGCCGCCGCCGACACACTGCGCAAGCTTGATCCTGACTGTCAGATCACGCTCATTGGTGATGAACCCGAGCCGCCCTATTCCCGCATGGCGATCCCCTATTATCTGGTTGACCGGATTGATGAATACGGCACCTATTTACGTAAAACGCCTGACCACTTCGAAAGCCGAACCATCGACCAGCTTCAGGACCGGGTTACCCGGGTTGAGGCTGACAAGAAGTCTGTTTTACTGACCAGTGGCGCACAGCTGGCCTATGACAAGTTATTGATCGCGACCGGCTCGAAACCGATTGTGCCGCCGATACCGGGTATAGAGTCCCAGGGCGTTCACGCCTGCTGGACCCTGGCGGACGCAAGAAACATTATCAGACTGGCCAGCCCCGGCGCGAGGGTGGTGCTGATCGGTGCCGGCTTCATCGGCAGCATTATCCTGGAAGCACTGGCCAGGCGCGGCACCGACCTCAGCGTGATCGAGGTGGAGGACCGCATGGTGCCGAGAATGATGAACCAGGTTTCAGGTAATCTCATCCGTCACTGGTGCGAAAAAAAAGGCCTGCAGATTCTCACCTCGACCCGGGTCGAAGCCATCGAGTCCGGCACAGGCAATCGAAACCTGTCGGTACTGCTGGATAACGGTAAGACGCTGGAGGCTGAACTGGTCATCTCGGCGACGGGCGTACGCCCGAACATCGATTTTCTTGACAGCTCGGGTGTCGAAGTGAACCTGGGCGTGCTGGTCAACAATCAACTGCAGAGCAGCGACGCGGATATCTATGCCGCGGGGGATGTTGCCCGGGGCCTGGATTTTTCGACAGGGGGCTATTCAGTCCAGGCCATCCAGCCGACGTCGGTTGAGCACGGCCGTCTTGCGGCCGCCAACATGAGCGGCCATACACAGGCGCACCGCGGCAATATCAACATGAACGTGCTCGACACCATGGGCCTGATTTCCAGTTCGTTTGGCTTATGGATGGGGGTGGACGGCGGCGACTCGACAGAATTACATGACGCCGAACGCTTTCGTTACCTGAATCTGCAATTCCAGGACGACCGGCTGATCGGCGCCAGCAGCCTCGGCCTCACCGAACACATCGGCATTATCCGCGGCCTGATACAGACCCGCCTGCCTTTGAAAGACTGGAAGCCCCGGCTGATGAAGGACCCCACACGGCTCATGGAAGCATACCTCGCGAACACCCAGGCTATTGGCTACAACGCACAGGTACTATGAATATCGTTGTGAAGTTGTTTGCAAACCTCGGTGATTTACTGCCCGCAGACAGCCGTGCCAACAGCATGGCTGTCGAAGTGCCGGATGACGCTACCGCCAACCAGATCATTGATTTGTTGCGGCTACCGCGAAAAAAAGTGCACCTGGTGTTACAAAACGGCCTGTTTGTTGAACCGCAGGATCGCGACCTGCCCGTGATCAAGGAAGGTGATGCCATTGCATTCTGGCCACCCATTGCGGGTGGCTGAACCAGCCGGCGACATCCAGTTCCGCAAGCAAATGGCGATCACACGCAAGGAGTTCCTGCGTAACCTTGCCGTTGCGCTCAGCGGACGACCCTACCGTATTGAGCACAACGAAATCATCGTCCCAGACGCCGGGCGCCGCATTGCCATAACGCTGTGCGAACAACAGGAACAGCGTATTGGTTCACTGCAGCTGCCCAGGATGCTCGTTGAATTTACCTTTTCAGGCTACAGCGATAGCGAAGCAGAAACGCTGATGACACACATCAATATCCACTTTCAGCGTGGCGGCGGCTAGCCCAGGGAACGCGACCCTCACGGACAAGACTGCCTAAGAAACTGTTTTCATTCAATAATTAATCATTCGCCAAACACAGGAGTCTAGGCCCCGGACAGGCGCTTCCATACATGGAATCCACGCTAACACCCGAACCCGCCCGCAAGGCTTTCGCGAATCCGGCTTAAAGTTTTTTGCCTCGCTTACCGAAGAACACAATGATGAATTTCGTATCAGTCGGGACGCACGCTATGGAAATGCCGCACGTTTTTGGTTCAACCCACACGACACCTGAGGAACTGATCAGCCAGACCACCGAGCTGGTTTCCCTGCCTGATATCTATGTCCGTATCAAGACGGTGATTTATGACCCCAACTCAACAATGTCGGACGTTGCCGACGTCTTGTCTCATGACCCGGCGATCTGTGCCAGGATGCTGAAAGTCGCCAACAGTGCCTTCTTCAGCGTTCCCTCGAAAGTTGAAACAGTCAAGGCAGCCATCCGGCTGCTCGGTACACAACAGGTCCATGACCTGGTATTGGCTGCGACGATAACGAAAACCTTTCCCGAAATTCCCGGCAATCTGATCAGTATGGAGGATTACTGGGTTAACAGTCTGCGCTGCGGCCTGCTGGCGAGGCTGCTGGCTGGACGCTGCAGTTCAACGGATGGCGAGCGCATCTTCCTGGGAAGCCTGTTACATGACATGGGACATTTAATCATGTATCAGGTGATACCTGAGGAGAGCCAGGAAGCACTCATTGTTGCCCGCCAGGATAACAGGCCGCTGTATGAGGTCGAGCGCGACATCGTAGGATGTGACTATGGGCAAGTGGGCTCACAGCTCATGCAGAGCTGGAACTTTCCGGAGAACTGGGTGCAGGCCGTGCGTTACCAGAATGAACCCGCCGACGCCCGGGATTTTTCCTTTGAGGCGTCGATCATGCATCTTGCAGTGAGAATGAAAGAAATGGATAGCGCCGCCGAGGTGCCGGACAGGGATCTGAGCATGATCGACCCGATCGCCTGGGAGGTCACCGGCTTATCCGAGGACATGGTCGAGCCGCTCTTGATCGAAGCCGACGAGCAACTCGGTTCCGCAGTAGAAACCTTCTTACCGGAGTACCGCCAATACCCCTAGCTGTCTGTCACAATACAGCACATCTCCCACAGCAGCGCCTGGAAGCTTGTAGTCTCCGCAATCATCATCAAGACCGGCCGAAACCGCCGAATGCGTGTGCAACGGCGCGTCGGGCCTCAGACACCTTTCAGCCGACGGCACGTCTTTTACCCGCCGTCCGCTTTCCATCGATGTGAAATTACTCTAGAATACCCGGGCAACAGCATGAGCTAAAACGCTATTTCGTCGGGATACGAACCATGTGTCGAGCCATTACCAAACCCGTGTTTTATCTGCTCGTCGCCCTGCTTGGTTTGGCTGCCATGCCGACGGCCACGATTGCCGCGGATCGTTACGACGTTTCCTATCTCTGGCATCGGGACGTCACCAGTGTCCTGGATTACCGTGAGCAGGTTGCCCGTGTTCTGGGACCGAGTGTGTCGAAAGATCTCAAGGTGGTAGTCAACGCCGATCTCTTCGGTCTTGTCTACACGCGTCGTGGTGACAGCGCCGGTGCAACCGAAGTTGCCCGCAACCACACCCGACTGTTGAGGTCCCGGGGTCTCGAGGCGGCGGCCCCGGTTCGCTCGCGGGACTGGGCGCTGCCCGGCAACCATAGCGCGTCTTCCGCATCAGTCAACACACCAAGCGTTCCGCGTAGCAAGATGACAAGGAGCGAACGCGACCGGGAGATCCGTGACGTCGGGGCTGCCGTCGAGGACTACATCAAGCGACTACGCCGGGAAGGCAAGCTCGCTTCCGACGAGCGGACTGGCTGGTCGGTTTATGATTTCACCACTGGCGAAAAGCTTGTCACGATCAACGAGGATGTGCAGTTTCAGGCAGCCAGCCTCGTGAAACCGTTTATTGCAGCGGCCTTTTTTCACAAGGTCGAACAGGGTGAGCTGGTTTACGGAAGCAAGAGCCGCCGGCACATGGAGCGCATGATCCAGCGCTCGGACAATAACTCCACGAACTGGGTCACCCGGCAGGTGGGCGGACCTCAGGCGGTCGAACGGATACTGAAGCGGCAATATCCCGGAATATTTCAGGAGACCCACCTCGTTGAGTACATACCGGCCGACGGGCGCACTTACCGTAACAAGGCCTCCATACACGATTACAGCCGCTTCCTGTATGCAGTCTGGACAGAAGACATTCCCGGAGCCGGTGAGATCAAACGCCTGATGGCACTGCCCGGATCCGACCGGATCTATACCGGTGCGAGGGAAATCCCGAAAGGCACCGAGGTCTACAACAAGACCGGCAGCACAGCGCGCGTGTGCGGTGACATGGGTATCCTGAACGTCCAGGGCCGGGATGGCAGACGTTATCCCTATACGCTGATCGGCATCATAGAGAAACAGCATAGCGCCCGTAATTACACCAGCTGGATCCGCTCACGCAGCGATGTCATCCGCAACGTGTCCAGTATCGTTTATCAAGGCATTGCGCAGCAGCACGATTTAGACGGCGTGCTCTAGGAGCCTGTATTTCTCACAGCCTCAACCACAAAGGGCACGAAGGTCACAAAGGAACAACATGTTAACTCGTGTCAGCGAGCGAATTTTCAGGGACACGTTGTTACCTGAGAGCACGGCGGATACACGTGGAAATCCTTTTATCTTTGAAATCCTTCGTGACCTTTGTGTCCTTTGTGGTGAGAAATCTGGGCTAGTGTACCCCGCCACTGAGTGCGGCAATCGCCGCGTAACTTACGAATTCGCCATGCACACCAGTCATGTGACGCCGTTGGGCATGACACGATGCCCATGCACGAAAACCGCCCGTTTCGGTCACCTGCCTCCCTGAATCAATAAAAGAAAGCCATTCAAATTCATTCACTTGACAAGCAAGATCGAGCTGGCACACATCCTGCGTTGATGTCATTAGGGAAGGTTTTCCGGTAGTCGCTCAATGCCCGGCCACTGGATTACTGAACATGGCAAAGAGGTAACTATGACTGAATCCATCCGGGAAACCGTTCACAAGCAACATAACGCACTGCGCGAGCTGTTCCATGCGCCACTTCGCTCGATTGCAAGACGCGCTGTCAGGGTATGGTTCAACCACGAGCGGCTTGACGCTGTTCTATCAGAGGTGATCCGCGAGTGTTTCCAGTGCGATCTACTCTATGCCATCGACGCCGACGGACGCCAGGTGAGTTCAAATATCCATGAAGGTTCAATCGACCCTGGCAGTTACGGACAGGACCTGTCCCTCCGACCCTATCTCGTTACCATGCCGTCACTGAGTAATGCGGCATTTCAGGGCGCATTCCTGTGCGACCTGTACACCAGCCAGCTAACCCAGCGTCCGTGCCTGACCGTGATGTGCGGTGTCACATCGGGACCGACAACGCTGGGCTTTATCGCAGCAGACCTGGACCCCCACCGGTTGGTATCCGTTCAAACTGCGTGCCAGACATCCCAGCTGACGGCAGAATTGCGATAGCCGCGTTATTCCAGCACGCTGTACCGGGCAGCACCTGGGTTGATCTACAATCAAACGCGGCCTTTGGTATCACTCTTATCAAGTCATTTTCAGGCTGCCGCTCCGCCGCTGACAATGTGTATGTCGCGCTGCGGGAAGGGAATGCCGATAGCTTCTTCATCAAAACGGTTCTTGATGGTTTCGGTGATATCGAACTTGACACCCCAGTAGTCAGCCGTGTTTGTCCACACACGCACGACAAAATTAACGCTGCTGTCCGCCAATTCCGCCACCGCCACCTGCGGCGCGGGGTCGGCATGTATGCGAGCCTCTTTACTGATAATGTCGCTCAACACATCCTTGACCTTTGACAGGTCCGCGTCATAGGCAACACCGACTGTCATGTCCACACGCCGCGTTTCCTTAGCCGAGTAATTGGTGATGTTATCGCCCGCCAACTTGGCATTAGGGATGATAATTGTCTTGTTGTCGCCCGTCTTGAGTGTGGTAGTAAATATCTGGATGGCCTCCACGACACCTGCCACACCGGCGCCTTCGATGAAATCACCGACCTTGAACGGCCGGAAAATAATCATCAGGAAACCGGCCGCGAAATTTGCCAGCGAACCCTGCAACGCCAAACCAACCGCCAGGCCGGCAGCACCGATAATGGCAATAAAAGACGTTGTCTGTATACCCAGCTGGCCAAGCGCCGCGATGACAACGAATGCCAGCAGGGCAATGTAGGCAATACTGGTCACAAAGCCAATGATGATCGGGTCCGCACCGGACTTTTCCATCATGCTCCGCACGCCCCTGCGCAACATCATCGCAATCCAGCGGCCGATAATAAATATTGCCAGCGCGGCAATGACTTTCAGCCCCCAGATAGCAACCACATCCTGAACTTGCGTCCACAGCTGGCTGACCTGATCGATACTGGTGGGTATCACTTCCGTAACGTCTACTACATCGTTCTCTGCCATTTTACAGTTACCTCGAATTGAATCAGTTGTTAAATGCAAATACGGGCTGTGTCAGGCCAGGACCATATCCAAAACCCGATTGCGAAATTTATCGTCCCGGAAATCAAACCCGGCGCCGATAACCGGCCTGGTCAAATAGGCGGCAAGTTTAAGTGATCCCGGATCAAAATCAACATGCAAATGTCGCTATCCGGCGTTCACATAAACTCTCCATGGCGAATTAAAGAATGCCGCGCAGATAGTCTTGTTAGCGAAGGCCGGCGGACCACTGTCATCACCCGGCATGCTAAAAGCGGGGCCCTGCTCCAGGGCATCTCCGGCTACGGAAAAACCCGGGAATCAGCGGCATCTGCCAAAGATAGTTGCACACAGCACCAGAAGCCTTCGAGCAGGTGCAGGAACCCGGCCAGAAAGACCTTGCAATCTCGCCGAATGTTGCCAATCATTACATTGGCAAATGCCTTCTGCCGGAAGCTTCACGGGGCTGTGAGCATCTCCTGGGTGCCCACGCAGCGTGCCGATTTCCGGGGACTGTGCACCTCGAATAATGCGAGTGAACTTTCTATCTCTAACAAGGGCCTCATTGCAGGTCGATAAACTACCGGGAGAAGAACAATGAAGCTGGAATACGATGTAATCGAGGACGCTTTTGACGATACCACCCACATCAGGACCATGACCGAACAGGCGCCAGTCCGGGGTTGTGGGTGGATGATCCGAACCACACTCTATACGCCTCATCATATAACTGTAGATGTCACTTTCGTCCCCATGCCCAAAAAGACGAAGAAACCGCTTTTTGATTCCATCGCCTGATAGACGTCCGAACACCGGCCTGGGAAGGCGCGGTAGTGCACAGACGCGATCGATATCAGGCAACCAGATTGTGAACTTGTGTTTCACGCCATTGCCTTCTGCAGGTTTTGTGAATACTGTGTTTTACAGGAGTTTACTCAATCTTGTACGTCACACAGGAGGCACGGCAATGGATCTTATTCAAAACTTCATGGACAAGGAAGGTGACAGCATTATCGGTGAACTGACCAGCCGGGGCTTCAGTACCGAGCAGGCAACCGGATTTTTACCCGAAGCGCTGGCGACACTGATGCAGGGGCTGAGAGGCGCAGACTTCGCAGACCTGTTGGGTTCAGCAAGCCCGGTCGGCTTGGCCAGCCTGCCGGACTCGGTGGATATCGCTGCGCTTGCGTCGCGCACCGGTGTTGACAGCAGCAACGCCGAAACTGGTCTGAACGCCCTGATACCGCGCTTAGTGGCCTTCGTAAAGGACAACCAGGACCTGGCAGGTCTGCTCGGCGAGGAGGCCAGCGGCCTGAGGAGTGTGTTCAAGAGATTGCATCACTGATTGGCTTTTCCAGGCTGAGATCGGTTAATGCGATTGTACGGAAAAGCTCGTCGCAGAGATTGTTACGGGCCGGCCCTGGCCAATCGCCATGGACTGGTTGCCGGTATCACCGGTACCGGGAAATCGGTTGCGCTGGAACTTCCAGCCGCGGGATTTTCCGCTATCGGCGAGCAGGCCCACCTTGTCAGGACAACGTTATCCGACATGGAGTCGCTGTCACGTCTGCTGAAAGTCATGGAAATTCACGGTGGAGACGGTCTTCGGCATCACTAGACACAATCAGGGATTCCAGCCGTTTCGGATCCAGGGACTCGATGCCGTGGCTGGTGACCGGTACACCGGTAAAATGCACGGGTTTTTCCGGCAATTTTTCCGGGCTTCGGAGCACAGTGAAATGCGCCGTGGCTTACATCCGAAAGCCTGCTGATCGTGTCGCCCTCCTCGCCTGACAAGCCCATGCCCGACCTCCCCTTCCGCGCCCTTTACGACGCCTCACCGGACATGATTTTCCTGCACGCCAATGATGGCAGTCTGGTCGAGGTTAATGAAAATGCCTTGCGCAACTATGGCTATACGCGCGAGGAAATGCTGACCAGGACGGTTGCCGAACTGTCGGGCAAGAGCTATAGGCAGGCCGAAATACAGCAACGGGTTGCGCGCGCGCTGGCAGGAGATAATCTCGATTTCAACTGGACTGCCAGGCGCAAGGACGGCAGCGAGTTCCCCGTTGAAGTCAGACTGAGACGCTTTTCCAGCGGAGCCGGGTCGCGCGGTGCATCGTTGCTTGCTGTGGTCAGGGATATATCGGAACTGCGTTTCGCAACCACGGTTCTCAAGAGAGAGCAGGACCTGTCCTCCGCGGTCCTCGACACGATTGGTTCAGTAGTCGTGGTGCTCAATCGAAGCGGCAAAATCGTCAGCTTCAACCAGACGGCACAGAACATATCAGGGTATTCCGGAAAGGAGGCTCTCGGCCGACGTGTTTGGGATTTTCTGCTTGCGGACGACCAGCGCGAAGGTGTGGAAGATGTGTTCACGCGCCTTACCGCGGGTGATTTTCCCAGCAAGTACGAAAACGACTGGGTGACACGTGACGGCGGATCGCGCCGCATTGCCTGGAGCAACTCGGCGTTACTGGACGACGAAGGCAGGGTTGAATACGTCATCGCCACGGGCATCGATATCACCGAACAAAGGCAAGCCGAACGCGACCTGGCACGCGTCGAGACCGAGTGGAACAAGGCCATAGAGTTTTTCGCCGATCCCATCTTCCTGGTGGGGCTCGATGACCGGATAATACGCGCCAATCACGCGTTCTTCTCAATGATCGGAAAACCCCCCTCGCAGGTCATCGGGCATGATATTTCCGCCATCATGTATCCCGACGGCGAGGCGGTGCCGTGCCATGTGTGCGCAGCGCGCCGTGAGCGCAAGGATGTCGATATCATTCTCGAGACAGACCACCCGGATAACCCGGTCGGTCGACCGATCGAGATGACGCTGCGGGTAATACGCGACGCACACAGCGAACCGGTAGGCATCCTCATGGGTATCCGCGACCTGACCCGACAGCGCCAGATCGAAGCGGAGCTGCGCCAGCACCGCGATCACCTTGAGGAACTGGTGCAGCAGCGCACCGCGGCGCTGGAGTCCGTTAATCGCGAACTCGAGTCGTTCAGCTATTCGGTGTCACACGACCTGCGCGCGCCGCTGCGCAGCATCGACGGCTTCAGTCATGCCTTGCTGGAAGACTACAACACGGTGCTTGACGACACCGGGCTGGGTTACCTGCAGCGGGTACGCAAGGCCAGCCAGCGCATGGGGCAGTTGATCGATGATCTGTTGCAGTTGTCGCGTGTGGGTCGTGATGCCATGGAATGCAAACAAATCGACCTCAGCAAGCTGGCGAGCTCGGTGGTGCGCCTGCTGCGCGAAGGCGATTCCGAACGCGAGATGGACGTGTACATCCAGGACGACATGGAAACTTGCGGTGATTCGCGCCTGCTACGCCTGCTTCTGGAAAACCTGCTTGGCAACGCCTGGAAGTTCACCTCGCCACGAAAGATTGGCAAAATAAGCTTCGGAGTGACGGAGCGGGACGGAAGGCAGGAATTCTTTGTGCGCGACAACGGTGTCGGATTCGATATGAAATATGCTAACAAGCTGTTCGGACCGTTTCAGCGCCTGCACAGTGATACCGACTTTGCCGGCACCGGTATCGGCCTGGCAACCGTGTACAGGATTGTCAAACGCCACGAGGGTGATATTCGCGCTGCATCAGAAACGGACAGGGGCGCCACCTTCTACTTCAGCTTCGGTCTCGGCTCGTGCGAACCAGCAAGCGGAGCATAGACCCGTGTTGCGGGTCCCGGTCGAAAGGCAAATTTTCGTCTGAACACCGGCCCTTGTCCAGGGCGTCAGCCCGCGCTTGCCGACCGACCCGTAACTCGAGAGACACTGATTGGAAGCTGTAAAGTGTGCACCTGCTGTTTCATCAACTCCACAATGGCGTAGACACCGATGTGCCGATTGGGGGAGAGGTGCTCGTCCAGGTTCAAGCGGGTAAAGAGTTCATCGACATCCAGCTGTTCAATTTCTTCGACCGTTTTACCGGTGCTGAGCTGAATCAATACCGCCAACACCCCTTTGATAATACTGGTATCGCAATCGCCGTGAAAACGGACAAGGCCACTGTCGTCCTCGTCACGACAGGCGCAAACCCAGACCTGGCTCATACAGCCCCTGACCTTGTTGTCTTCGGTCCTGAACTCCTCGGGCATAGTGGGCAGTTTTTCACCCAGCTCGGTCAGGTACTGATAACGCTGATCCCAGTCACCGAGCAGTTCGAAGATATCTACGATGTCATCCAGACTGGTCATAATGATTCCTGTATCCCTTTACACACTGAACGATTCACCACAACCACACGCATCTTTGACGTTCGGATTACGGAATTCAAACCCCTGGTTAATCGCGTTGTTTTTGAGGTAATCAACCTCAAGCCCGTCGATCTGCTGAAGGCTCTGTTTGTCCACCACGACCTTGACGCCGTGGCTTTCAAACACCACGTCGTCTTCACTGGCAGCGTCGGCATAGTCGACTACGTAGGAAAAACCGGAACATCCCGATTTTTTCGTAGCCAGACGCAGGCCCAGACCCTGGCCGCGCTTTACTAACATGCTTGCGATATGCCTGGCGGCGCTCTCAGTTAATTCAACAGCCATTGCTTAATCCTCATAGCGTTCAAAACAGACCCAGCGTCAGTCTCGCTTCATCACTCATGCAGTTCTGGCTCCAGGGCGGATCCCATACCAGTTCCACGCAGGCATCACTGATGCCCTCCACGGCCCTGATGGCGCACTCCACCTGACCGGGCAGAATGCCGGCCACCGGACAACCCGGGGAGGTGAGCGTCATTGCGACGAATACTTCAGCCTGTTCGCCGATCTGTATGTCATAGATCAAGCCGAGATCGTAGATGTTCACTGATATTTCCGGGTCATACACCGTACGCATCGCGGCGATGACGCGTTGTTCCAGTGTCGCATCCTCCGCTAACTCGACAGGCTTGCCGATTGCGTCGCTATGCCCATGAAACCAGACCGGCCTTACTTCCATGATCCTTTACCCCTCCGCTTCGACAGCGGCTTTGAGTGTGTCACTGAGTTTCCGGGCCGCAGCGTCGCGCAGCGCCGGCAGGTCGATGCTGTCGAGTACTTCACTGGCGAATCCCAGACACAGCATTTTTCGTGCAGTGGTTTCATCAATACCGCGCGAACGCAAATAAAAGACCTGTTGCGGGTCCAGTTGCCCGACCGTTGTACCGTGACTGCATTTGACATCATCGGCGTAGATTTCCAGCTGGGGTTTGGTGTCGACCTCGGCACTACGGCTTAGCATCAGATTGTCATTGCTCAATTGCGCATCGCTATGCTGCGCCTGCTTATCGACCAGTATGCGGCCATCGAACACAGCACGCCCTTTGCCGTACAGCACACCCTTGAACTGTTCGCGGCTGACACAGCCGGGAACACTGTGCTTCACATTCAGATGAAAGTCAGTCAACTGCTGATCACCTACGGTGTACAGACCATTCAGTTCACAGGCCGCGCCTTCCTGCTTGAAGGTGGTATTGTAATCCGTTCTGGCCCAGGTACCGCCAAATGCCAGCGTTGTACCCTGATAACTGCTCTTTGTCTGCTGCGAAAGATACAGACTGCTCAAGTGATACGCGCTGCGGCTTTCATCCTGTACACGGTAGTGGTTCAGCGAGGCACCCTTACCGATCGAAATTTCGGTGAGGTTATTGTGAAAATACGGGGATGGCCCGAAGCCGATAAAGCGTTCGACCAGTGTGGCTTTGGCGCCGGCATCCAGCACGACGAGATTGCGCGGTTGCATCAACAACGGATCTTCGTCGGTCTGGCTGAAATAAATCACTTCGATGGGCCGATCCAGTTCGACCTGATTCCCCACATGAACAAACACACCGTCATTGACCAGCGCGGTATTCAGTGCGGTAAACACATGTTCGGTATGATTGGCGGTTTGGCCGAACCAGGTCGCCAGCAGTTCGGGATCGGTGGTCAGTACTGCACACAAGCTGCCCAGGCTCACGCCATCAGGCAGATCCTCGATACTGGACAGCCGCGGATCGAATCGCCCGTTGGCGAACACCAGCCGATAGCTGTCGAACTCCGGTAACAGACAGTCGCTGATATCCAGTGCCGGCATGTCAGCCGCGTCGGAGGCTGGCCGGAAGCGCTGCTTGAGCAAAGCTTCGATACTGGTGTAACGCCAGGCTTCCTGTTTGCGATCAAGTACCGGCAATTCAGCCACGACCTGTCTGGCCGCTTCACGTGCATGGCTAAGCCAGCCCGGGCTTTTCCCGGGCAGGCCTGCATCTGCATGCGTCATCAGCTGTTGAACCCAGCTGCGCTGTTGCCCGGCCGTAATCATGCCGCGACCTCCTGTTCTATCCAGCCATAACCTTTTTCTTCCAGTTCCAGCGCCAGTTGCTTATCACCCGAGCGTACAATGCGGCCGTCCACCAGCACGTGCACGGCGTCGGGCTGGATGTAATCCAGCAGACGCTGGTAGTGGGTAATCAGGATGATGGAACGCTCCGGACTGCGCAACTCATTGACGCCGCCAGCGATAATGCGCAGTGCATCGATGTCCAGCCCGGAATCGGTTTCATCAAGAATCGCGAGCCGGGGTTCCAACATGGCCATTTGCAGAATTTCATTGCGTTTTTTCTCACCACCGGAAAAACCGGCATTGACATTGCGCTTGAGCAGTTTCTCATCTAACTCGACCAGTCGGGCTTTTTCGCGCACCCGCTGCATGAATTCAACCGCATCCAGCTCGGCTTCGCCGCGCGCCCGGTGTATCGCGTTCAGCGACTCGCGCATGAACATCATGTTGTTCACGCCCGGCAGTTCCACCGGGTATTGCATACCCAGGAAGATGCCTTTGTGGGCTCGCTGTTCCGGTTCCAGCGCCAGCAGGTCCTGGCCTTCAAACAGAACCTCACCCGCCGTAACCTGATAGCCTTCCCGACCGGCCAGTACATGCGACAGCGTGCTTTTACCGGAACCGTTCGGCCCCATGATGGCGTGTACTTCACCGCTGCCAACGTCCAGATTCAGCCCCCGAAGGATTGTTTTATTTTCGATGGCAACTTGTAAATTTCTAATGGAAAGCATGTCTGTATCTCCGACTCTATGAATTTAACCGACCGCGCCTTCCAGCGTGATGTTCAACAGTTTCTGTGCTTCCACCGCAAACTCCATCGGTAGCTCTTTAAACACTTCTTTGCAGAAACCGTTCACCAGCATCGATACGGCATTTTCCTCGCTCAGTCCGCGTTGCCGGCAATAGAACAACTGGTCCTCGCTCAGCTTGGACGTGGTGGCCTCGTGTTCTACTTTGGCGGTGGGATTGCGCACTTCCAGGTAGGGGAAGGTATGCGCGCCACACTGGTCACCGATCAGCAGCGAATCACACTGACTGTGATTGCGCGCATTTTCTGCACGCTGGGTCATACGCACCAGTCCGCGGTAGGTATTCTGCCCCTGACCCGCAGAGATACCCTTGGAAACGATGGTGCTCCTGGTGTTGCGGCCCATGTGGATCATCTTGGTGCCGGTATCGGCCTGCTGCTTGCCGCGCGTGACCGCCACCGAATAGAACTCACCCACTGCATCGTCACCGCGCAGAATGCAGCTGGGGTATTTCCAGGTGATGGCGGAACCGGTTTCCACCTGGGTCCAGGAAATGTGCGAGCGGTGTCCGCGGCAATCACCACGTTTGGTGACAAAATTGTAGATGCCGCCACGGCCCTGTTCATCGCCGGGATACCAGTTCTGCACCGTGGAATACTTGATGCGTGCATCCTCCATGGCGACCAGCTCCACCACCGCTGCATGCAGCTGGTTTTCATCGCGCATCGGCGCCGTACAGCCTTCAAGGTAACTGACATAACTGCCGGGTTCAGCGACAATCAGCGTACGCTCGAACTGGCCGGTTCTGGCTTCATTGATGCGGAAATAGGTCGACAGTTCCATCGGGCAACGCACACCTTCCGGGATGTAGACAAAGGTGCCGTCAGTAAACACAGCAGCATTGAGACAAGCAAAATAGTTGTCGGTATGGGGCACCACTGAGCCGAGATATTGTTGTACCAGTTCGGGGTACTCGCGCACCGCTTCTGACATGGCGCAGAAGATGACACCGGCATCGGCCAGGTTTTTACGAAAGGTGGTGGCCACCGACACACTGTCGAAGACGGCATCCACCGCCACACCCGCCAGGGCTTTCTGTTCTTCCAGGGGAATACCCAGCTTGTTGTAGGCATCCAGCAGTTGCGGATCAATTTCTTCCAGGCTGTTCGGGCCCTCGCCCTTTTTCTTCGGCGCGGAATAGTAGGAAATGGCCTGAAAATCGATCGGCGGATGCTGCACATGCGCCCAATCCGGATCCACCATTGTCAACCAGTGACGATAGGCTTTAAGCCGGGATTCCAGCATCCAGTCCGGCTCGTTTTTTCTGCCTGAAATCAAGCGGATGGTGTCTTCATCCAGGCCGGGCGGCACGGTATCCGACTCGATGTCGGTCACGAAACCGTGTTCATAGCCGGCGTCGATCAAATCCTTGACTGTTTTTTGTGTTGAACTCATGCGCTTTAAAATCCCCGAACGAATAACCGAGTAATTTACTAAGGTATTCGTTAGTGTGCGCCTGTTTGTTTTTAATTACAATATATTACCAGTAGGGGCTTTACTAAGCCTTTGTAAACAGACAGTTGGATCAGTTAACCCAAAATCCGCCCGAACAGAGTAAACGCCCAACCTCATCAAACACCCCCTTCGGTGCAATCAGTCACACAAGCAAGCCTTGAGCCGAGAAGTTGATTCCACGCGTCTTTGCAAGTATGACAATCCTTACTCTCCGTGTGTTAAAGAGCCTCGCTGCCTTCCTATATGATGAAGCTTGCCTGATACCTGCACATTCCCCATATGAAAACATTACAGCAGTTGATATTCGATAACAGTTATGCCGGACACCAGTTCGGGCACTTTCTGCCACGCCCGGGAGGTGCCCGTGCCCTTCTGCCCGGTGAGGTAAAGATAAAATCATGAACGCGCCAAACCATGTATTTGACGGCACCCGGAATAATTTCCGGCAACTGGTCCTGGATAATTCACAAAAAGGCGCCGTACTGGTTAACTACTGGGCACCCAATGCAGGCCCCTGTTTCAAGTTATGGCAGGTGCTCGAGCGGGTGAGCCAGCAGTACCAGGGGCGTTTTCTGCTGGTGAATGTCAATACCGAGACACAAACGTCTCTGGTGCGGGAAAACGGTATCACCAGTGTACCCACACTGAAAATCTATCATCATGGCAAAATCGTCGAATCGATCTATGGTGCCCTGTCGGAAAGCGCGTTACGTAACGTCATCGATAAATATGTCCCGCCCGCACAGGATACAGCGATAGCCCAGGCGATTCGGACGTATCAGTCCGGGCAGGTGGATAATGCACTGCAACTGCTGGTCCAGGCAGGTACCCGGGAACCGGACAATGCACAGCTGCATGCCACGGCGCTGAAACTGTTGCTGCGCGAAAAACGCTACGCAGACATCGAGTCTTATGTCACCGTACTACCGGACAGCGTAAAGGCACAGCCAGACATCAGCACCTTGCAGGTTCATGCGAGAATGCTGCATTTTGCGCAACAGGCACCAAGCGCTGACCAACTGGACAATCGTCTCGAAACAATGCCGGGTGACCTGGACGCCGCGTTGAGCCGCGCGGCGGTGGCGATGGTGCAGGATGATTATGAAACGGCGCTAACACACCTTCTGCATGTATTCCGACAGGACCGTCACTGCCATGACGAACTGCCGCACAAGGCCATGCTGGTAATCTTTTCTCTGCTGGGAGAGAAGCATGAATTGACCAGAACCTTCCGGACGTCTATGCGTGAAGTACTGCACTGAACGCTTTCCGCAATCGCCTGGGCATCGACCCGCCATGCACCGGATTGCATCACATGTTCGGGTTAAATTGAAATTGAAATTCGCGGCGATTAACTGGCGACGCAAAAGCGAACATCCTGGCGGCGCCCAAATAATATGTTGCTTTCAACTAATTGGCCTGCCTATACTTTTCCCTGCTGTTACGGATCTCCTCACGACTATTAGACACTACCAACTCTGCTCTATAAAGGTTCCGAAAAATTTTACAGATGATATCCCAGTCGCGATTCAACCAAGGCCATCAACTCCTGCCCGCTCGTACATGCATTGTATTTATAGTATTTGTCACCTTGCTTTTCCCTGCAATGCCGGCCCTGGCATCCGCACCCGAAACCGGGTCCACCGCACCATTACAGCTCAGCGACAATGAACGCCTATGGCTGACCAGCCACCCGACGGTAAGCTTTACCGGTGACCCAAATTGGTTGCCTTATGAAGCTTTTGACAGCGACGGAAAATATATCGGTATTGTTTCACAGCACCTTGACCTGATCGCGAAATCAACCGGGCTTCGGTTCAGGATAAGCCCGAGTAAAACATGGACCGAATCAACTGAAAAAGCAAAACGCGGGGTGGTTGACATCCTTTCTGAAACAGATGATTCGGATCTCAAATCCCATCTGCTGTTTACCGACCCCTACCTGTCCAATCCCATCGTTATTGCCATGCATAGCAGGGAACACTATGTAGAAGGCATAAACGATATCAGGAATCGTAATATAGCTGTGATAAAGGATTATGGTTATGTCTCGAAAATCCGAAGAACATACCCAAGCATAGACTTTACTATCGTAGAAGACATTCAGAACGGGTTGATTGCAGTGTCCACAGGTGAGGTTGATGCCCTTTTGTGCACGCTGGCACTTTGCAGCTATACCATCGCCGAGCTTGGATTGAACAACGTAAAAATAACCGGAAAAACCGAATTTGATACCAAACTGGCTTTGGGCGTACAGAAAAACCTTCCTGAACTTGTCTCCATCCTGAACAAAGCCATCAAACATATCGGTTATGGACAACAACAGGCAATACTTGATGACTGGATAAAGCAGAAATACATCGAGAAAACCGATTACACACTCGCCTACCAGGTGACGGCTGTTGCTTTTACCCTGCTCGGCATCTTTGCCTATTGGAACCGTAGATTAGCCCGGGAAATCAACCTGAGATTTACTACAGAAAAGGAACTTAATGCTTCTCAAGAAGTATTGCGCCTCTCGCAACAACGTTTGTTACTGCACCGTGAACATACTCCCCTGGCGCTCATAGAATGGAATACCGATCACGAGGTATTGAGCTGGAATCCCGCTGCACAACGCATATTTGGTTTTACTGAAGAAGAAGTACTGGGTCATACCATCACTAAAGATATACTCCCGGAGAGTGCTCTGGAAGCAATCGACAGAGTATGGAAAGATCTGCTGGCAAATCGCGGCGGCAAACGTAGCACCAATGAAAACATCACCAAGGATGGGCGCACCATACTGTGTGAATGGTACAACACACCATTGGTGAACCCGGATGGGACAGTAATCGGTGTTGCTTCGCTAGTGGATGACATCACCGAGCGCACACGGGCCGAACAGGAATTGCTACGACACCGTCATAATCTGGAGGCGATGGTCACCGAGCGTACCGCGGCGCTTGAGGAGACCAACAAGGAGCTGGAGTCCTTCTCCTATTCGGTATCTCATGATTTACGTGCACCGCTGCGTTCTATTGACGGTTTCAGCCATGCGTTACTGGAAGATTACGCCGTGCAGCTGGACGATGTCGGCAAGGATTACCTGCACAGGGTGCGCAGCAGTGCACAACGCATGGGCAG
Organism: uncultured Gammaproteobacteria bacterium; assembly: GCA_965603065.1. GTDB lineage: Bacteria > Pseudomonadota > Gammaproteobacteria > DSM-19610 > DSM-19610 > Thiogranum. The sequence goes on along the minus strand of CBFDBP010000013.1, from coordinate 5,544 downwards.
ACTGATAGACGATATGTTGTCTCTGTCCAGGGTGATGCGCCATGAACTCAAGCGAAAAGACATTAATCTGGCTGAGATGGCGCAAGCAGCTATCGATAAATTACAGGATTATGAACCACAAAGGACGGTCGACGTTGACATTGTACCGGCGATACACGGTTGGGGGGACGCACACCTGATCGATATTGCACTGGACAATCTGCTTGGCAATGCGTGGAAGTACACCGGCAAGACAGACCAGGCACACATAGAATTCGGTGTGACGCAAAAGAACGGCAAGAAGATTTACCACGTGAGTGACAACGGTGTCGGGTTTGACATGAAATACGCGGACAAACTGTTCGGGTCGTTTCAACGCCTGCATAAAGCCGACGAATTTGAGGGCACCGGCATTGGCCTGGCCACGGTAGCACGCATAATCCGCCGCCACGGCGGGGAGCTATGGGCGGAAGGCACAGTCGGGCACGGGGCGACGTTCTATTTTACCCTGGGCGAGGAAAAATCGACTTAACGTATTGCCATCTGAAGCACACCCGTTTTTTCCGTTCCATGACGTTAGTTCTGAATTCCACAGCACGCAAGCGCTACAGCATCGATTTTAATAGTCCCAATTGACTGCGTCAGCTGCAACACGGTGTGAATGCGGCACGCGAATTGCTTTATTGAAACGAAACTGGCTGTTTGCACTCCTGGCAAGCTTTATCAGGCTCGGCAAAGCCTATACCTTAATGCGTTTATGTACAAAATTGTATTATATTTCAGTGAGATATTATGCATCTTATGGGCGGCAATTATTTGACGTTGATTTTGCTGAGCGACGGCCAACGGCCGTTCGTCCGGCCCATAACAAAACCTGGGCACAGGAGCTCGGGGCTCCGGGTGGTGTACCGCGATGCCAAAAGGGGCTGACCATCACGCGCCAGACCGTCTTGCGATGCTGCAATGCGTCTACGAAGATAATCTTCGTCTCGGGGAGCGACGGCGTCGCCCCCGGTCACGACCGGTATGGCTGCCACGTCGCCGGGCAAGCTGGGCCTTGCTGGGGATAACGCTGGTGTTCGGACCCGCGCTTGGCTACCTGGGCCCATCGGTTTTTGTGGATGGACAAGAGACAAGACTAAGCAACTCACTTCAGCCGCCCCCACCTCATCCAGAACCGTTGCAAGCGGTCCAGACTGGGCACAATCTGACGTACTTGCCATTCATATCGGCCGAGCTCAACTTCGCGGTGCCGGACGGGCCGGGGCAGTTCCCGGACACCGAATCCGCAAGCTGGTCTGACTTCGATATGCTGCTGCGTGACGATCTCTCTCCATTGACGGCGGTGTTCGGTCTCGACGTCAAAACCATTGTCATCGATCCGGGGCACGGGGGAACAGATCCGGGAGCGATCGGCGCCAAGGGTACGATGGAGAAGGATATCGCGCTTGATATCGCCTTACGGCTGCGCGACCGCTTGCGCAGCTCCGGCCACTACAAGATTCTCATGACCCGCGATGCGGATTCGACCCTGCGCCTGAACCAGCGCGTGGAATTCGCCAACGAAAACCAGGCCGACCTGTTCGTCTCTATCCATGTCAACGCTTTCCCTGACGTGCGGGTGAAGACTATCGAGACTTACTATTTCGGTGCACCACCGGACACAGCAACTATCGAACTGGCAAAGCTGGAAAATAGCGACTCACAGTATGGCATGGCCGATTTCAAGACCATGATCAAAAAAATCGCCCATACCATGAAACATCAGGAGTCCGCTGCGCTGGCCACCTCAATTCAACACAGTCTGTTTCACAATATTCACAAGCTTGAACATCGAATGCGCAACTTCGGTGTAAAAACCGCACCGTTTGTCGTACTGCTGGGCGTTGATGCGCCCAGCGTGCTGGCGGAAATCTCATGCATCACCAACGTGGATGAAGAGATGAAACTGAATACCCCGGCTTATCGGGAAAAAATCGCGTCCTTTCTCGAAAAGGGCGTACAGGAATACTTGAGACACAAGCAGTCGCAAACAGCAGGAGATAACAGGTATGAATGGCAAAAAAATGGATGATTCCACACTGAAGATCGGCATTGACCTGGGCACATCCAGAAGTGCCATTGCGTCAAGCGACGAGCACCGTGAATGGGTGGAAAGCTATGTTGGCTGGCCCAAGGACTTTATCGCCCAGAAAGTGCTCGGCAAACCGGTTCTGTTAGGCGAGCAGGCACTTTCCAACCGCTTGTCGTTGGATATATGCCGGCCGCTGGAGCGTGGTGTCATCAAGGAAGGTACCACGCGCGACGAAGAAGCCGTCAAAGAGCTGATTCGCTACCTGGTAGATCTGACGGAAAAGAACGAGGACCGCAAAGTGCACGCGGTCGTTGGGGTGCCTGCTGAATCCTTCACGGCTAACAAGCTGGCTATCAAACGCGCCGTATCAGACTATGTTGACGCCCTGATGGTGACCTCCGAACCGTTTGCTGTCGCCTATGGTCAGAACCTGCTGAACAACGCCATGATCATTGACATTGGCGCCGGTACCGTAGACTTCTGCATCATGCACGGAACCATACCGTCCGAGGACGATCAACGAACCGTGTTGACTGCCGGTGATTACATCGACCAGCAATTGTTTAACGCCTTATCCGAACGCTACCCGAATGCCGACTTCAATATAAACATGGTACGCCGCTTCAAGGAAGAGCATAGTTTTGTTGGCACGGCGAAAGGCAAGGTGGAAGTCGATTTTCCCGTCAATGGCAAGATGACACCCCACGATATCACCGAGGAAATGCGCTGCGCATGTGAAAGCATCGTACAGCCCATTGTGGAAACCACCCTGGAACTGGTGTCGCGTTTTGACCCGGAGTATCAGGACCAGATCATGTCCAACATCGTCCTGTCAGGTGGCGGCAGCCAGATTCGCGGTCTGTCCGATCGGCTGCAACAATCGTTGCGGGAGAACGGAACCTGTCACATGCGCTGTGTTGAAGACACACTGTTCGCGGGTGCCGACGGCGCCCTTGCCCTGGCCAGGGATATGCCGGAGGAATTCTGGGAAACTGTCTAGGAGCCGTTATCCCGGCCGGCAGACAAAGCCTGCGCGGGAAGCGCAAGCGGGCCCGGGAGGTGTCTTTGGCAACATTCATCGTCGCAGCCCGCACTGCAAAGTGCGGGCTGCACCCATCCCGAGCAGCTGGACGGTAACACGCCCGCTGAATCAGCAGTGAACGGGTCGCGTGACACCTTGTCCGGGTCACTCGGCCGGCAGGCGAGGCAACATAGGCTGGATTACTTTCCTGGATTCAATCAGCCCAGATACCGCGTCCTCAGCTCCGGCTGACTCATCAGCAAGATTATGGCAAGATGCATCGCAGAGGTGGCAAAGAACATCGAAGATCCAAGCATCTGGACTATAAAAAATTCCGGCCAGGGTTTTGTGTTGTGAATGATGAAAGCAGATAACGCATCCCATATTGCCAGCGAATTCCATACAATAATCGTCGTCCACACCCACAGACCCGTCTTTTTCAGTACCAGGAACACAATAAACAGCCCTGCAATGCCAATCACGGCGTCTCCCACAAGGGGCATCAACCACGCGGTTGGCGGATCGCCTGGATTTGCACCCCGGCTCGACCAATGAAGGCCAGCGTCATGGCGCGCCCGCACAGCATCAGAGTAAGAATGAGTATTACTTTTTGCTTCATAGCTGGCTCCGCCAATACAAATGCTTACCAATAGAACCTGATATGCATCAAACCGGAAAATGGCACTTGCAATATACAAGTGCTACCACCACACACTCTTACTTGCTTTTTACAAGTACTAATATTGGCAGTTTATTGCGATGAAAAAACGTAACCGTACGAACCGGAACAGTCGCAAATGCCCCATCGCCTTTGCATTGGAGATATTCGGTGATAAGTGCCTTTACTGCTGGAAATGATAGAATGGAGCGTGAAATACGACCCACGACCCGGCGTAACTGACAACATCATCTCAGGTGCACCAGCCAGACTGCTGGAGAGGTCCCACAAGGATCGTGATGAGCTGCTTGCAGAGATATTGTCCAGGCTCGAACCGCGAAATACATGAGGGGCTCACCCGTGAATGATTCAGAACAGAGAGAGTAGAATGATTATTAGATTTCTCAGTGCGATATGCATTGTCTTTGCAATAGTGCTGCAGCCAGGCTGCGCTACCCTGTCCGATGCCGAAGACAGGCGTGGCTCGGGTAAAGTTCAGGTTTACGAACTTCCCAGGGAGACGGTCTGGAACAGTCTCCTGGAGGTATTGGGGACGACCAGCCTGGACATAGTTTCGGAAAATGAAAGCGAGGGCGTGATATTGGCCAGGAGAAAGCTGACATGGTTCAGTTTTGGCGAGAACGTCGCTATCTATGTAGAAGCGATAAATGATAACGCATCGACCCGGGTTGAAGTGGTCAATGTGAAGAGGGTTGAATCCAACACAAACGCACTGGACTGGGATACCAGGATATTCATTAAACTGGATAGAGCGCTCAAGTAAGCTAATTAACAACCACCCGAAGGTGGTTGTTAACCGGGTCCCGAAGGAGTCGCTGTTTCAGGTTTGAGCTGAAGCGCTGAAAACCGGTTGAAACATGCGTCGGTATTGACTGGGTGTGAGGCCCGTACTGCGCTTGAACAAGCGGCGGAAGAATGACGGGTCTTCATAACTGACTTCCACGCTGATTTCATCCACAGGGATTTGCCCGGATTCCAGTAGCTGCTTGGCCGCTTCAATGCGCAAGTTTTGTAAATATTCAATAAGTGTCGTGCCGCTCGCTGTCTTGAAGCGCCGCTTCAGGGTGCCAATGTGGACATCCAGGTGGAAGCGACATAGGGACGTGGCTCAGCGGCCAACCCAGACGGCTCGTCTGTCTCAAGTATCATGGGTTGGCTGCGAGAGCCGGTGGGTGACAATCCCACCCGGCAGTTTGTATTTATAGCTGAAACTCGTGCGGATTATTGTTTGCAGCGCATTCGCCATGCGATTGTATAGTCACCGCACAAAAATGCCCATCTGAGCGATTTTTTACCTGATTTTCAGACCTGGATAACAGAAATCCTACAGCCGCGTTGTTACTGTGGCCGTACTACTGAAGATGGGGAAATACTATGTTGATACTTACCCGCCGTGCAAATGAAGCCATCGTCATCGAATTACCCACCGGTGAAACCATCAAAGTCGCAGTGCTGAGTGTAAAACCTAACCTGGTGCGAATAGGTACGGACGCACCAGACGATATAAAAATTGTTAAGGCCGAACGGCTGGAAGGTCTACAAATAGAGGGATGGATGCCTGCAAAACAGCATAAAAACACCAGCGACTAGGAGGAGCGTACAACCCGCAACCCACAGTGAATTATAACGGCTATCTGTGCTGCCGCTGCTATCGGCAGTCCGCCGGATTTCTTAACCCCAACAAACGGCCGGAAATGCTCGTTATGGCCAAGTGCTTTCAGCGATTTCGCAGAGCAACGCGACTTCAATGGCTGTTATATGGTCTAGCGGGGCATTGCCGCTAAACCCTTC
>CBFDBP010000012.1:0-28747 GCA_965603065.1 uncultured Gammaproteobacteria bacterium | reverse complement strand
CGTAGTTGACATGGTAGACCACCTTCTGCTTCCCGCCTTCCGCCAGTGCTGGAACAGAGCCAATCCCCAGTAAAAACAGGACGGCCAATAAAGAGTTCATAAAACGTTGCATATGTGTTTCCTCCTGGTGAGTAAGACTCTGTTTGTGCAGCCGCTCTGAAAAACAGAAACGTGACCACACGTAGCCCCTTTCTGATCTCCGGGGTTATTTACTTAGAGGGCCAAATGGCAAAAAATATTCCATAACCCTTATATTATCGCTGATAATTCGAAAAAATGGGGCTGGAGCGAATTTTAACCATGCATTAATGCTGGTTGTTTGTCGCTTCACTATGTCCCTCGACAGAGGAAGGCATTCGCGACTGCGCTGCGATACATTGTTGCCTACGCGTTTTGATTGGAACAGTCGGTTCTGCAATCGGTCGCATCAGGCGTAGAAAGTCTTTGACGTCGGCTGCCCCGTTATTTCTGATGACAGGGGTCGAACCTGCGTAATACTGCGCAATATGCCCCATGCTAATCGTTGTTCATCTGGAGTTCATCATCGAGCGATCGACCAGAAATATCGGTACACTAGTCTGACAAGTCTGTCTTGTTAGCTGTGGAGAAGCCTTTTGTCAGACGCTGAAAACTCGAACGCCGAGCCGCCGCAGTCGGCCCTGGTGGCTGCGCATATCGTGTATGGTTTGCATTCCTTTGCCATCGTGCTGGGTATCGTGGGCTCGGCAACCGTGATCGGTGGTTTCCTTGGCAGCGTGCCGTCGATCATTGCCGTCATTCTGAGTTATGTAAAACGCGGGGATGCGCGCGGCAGCTGGGCGGAGTCACACTTCCGCTGGCAGATCCGCACGTTCTGGTATGCGCTGTTGTGGCTGGTCATTGCGATGCTGCTGATTGTGACACTGGTCGGCGCGCCGGTCGGTCTGGCCATGTTGATATCAGTCTCTATCTGGCTGATCTATCGTATTGCGCGCGGCTGGATACGACTGTTCGAAAAGCAAGCTATGTACATATGAGGGCGGAATGGAATTCGACGCCAGCTATTGACCTGGCAATTAAACATACAGCGTAGGAGCGGCCGCCTGACCGCGATATCGCGCCGAAGGACGGCGCTCCTAGCTCCTACGTCGGGTATTTTGTTGACGGTTTAATAATGTAGAAAAGCGCAAGGTATCTTAATGATTGAGTACGGTAACACCAACGCAGATACAGTCATCGTCGTCGATTTCGAGACGACGGGTATGTCGCCTGATCATGGCGATCGTGCCATCGAAGTCGGTGCCGTGAAGCTGGAGGAGGGTGAAGTCGTCGACAGGTTCCAGTGCCTGATGAATCCGGGAATACGGATCAATGGATTTATAGAAGATTTTACCGGCATCACCAATGCGATGTTGAAGCAGGCGCCGCCCTGTGAAGAGGTGATGGACGAATTTACCGACTTTATCGGTGACGGTAATTTAGTGGCGCACAATGCTTCCTTCGATCGACGCTTCCTTGATGCGGAGTGTTGTCGTATCAGCAGGAATTATAAAGGTGACTTCGCCTGCTCCATGCTGACTGCGCGGCGCGTGTATCCGGATGCGCCAAATCACAAGCTTGGCACACTTGTGGAGTTAAATTGCCTGCCCAACGATGGCACGTTTCACCGGGCGCTCGCAGATGCGGAAATGACAACGCACCTCTGGCTGGGCATGCTCAACGATATCAGGCGTGGCTACCGCATAGAGAGTATCTCTTTCTCCCTGATGCAAGCGCTGTCGCGGGTTTCGAAGACTGCGGCGCCTGGTTTCCTGAGTCGATGGACAGGGCCTCCCTCCTGAGCCGGCGCCGGGTTAGAATAGGTATGTTGGTTTATACAATGTGAAGGTAAGTCCGATGGCAAATTTGTTTGGTGATCAGCTTCTTAAGGCAGGCCTGGTGAAAAAGGACCAGCTCAACAAGGCGAAGAAGTCCAAGCACAGGCAGCAGAAACAGAACAAAAAGGGCGAGGTCGTTAATGAGGCTGCGGAGTCTGCCCGGCGGGTAGCGGCTGAGAAGGCGGCTCGCGATCGCGAGCTCAATCGCCAGCAAAAGGAAGCGGTCGAGCGCAAGGCGGTTCAGGCGCAGATTCGTCAATTGGTCGAAATGAATCGTTTGCCGCGAGACGACGGCGAGAGGGGTTATAACTTTCAGGATGGTACTGCGATCAAGAAGATCTTTGTCCCGGAGGAGATCCACGACAAGCTGGGGCGTGGACTTCTCGCCATCGTCAGATTTGATGACGGGTACGAGGTGATTCCGTCCGTCGTGGCAGAGAAAATCAAGCTGCGCGATGAATCCTGCATTGTCAGCAATGCAGCGACTCAAGCAGAGAATGGGGACGATGATCCGTACGCGGATTATAAGGTCCCCGATGATTTGATGTGGTAGCTATTTCTCTTCACTGCTGACAGTCACGGCGAGTCATATTTTAATCTGACAGTAGGTGAGAAGGCTGAATAAGCTCAACCGCCTTAGTATTAAGCCTGCTGAAGCGTTTAAAATATGAATATTATAAAGGCACCCAATCTGGCTTGCCCTATCGACGGAAAGCGGCTTGAATGCCGTGAAAAGCAGCTCGTTTGTGAGCATGGACATGTTTTTGATATTGCCCGGCACGGCTATGTCAATTTGTTGCCCGTGCAGCATAAGCGATCGAAGCAGCCTGGTGATAGTAAAGCGATGGTTTCAGCGAGAGCTCACTTTTTAAATTCAGGTAACTATGAGCCTGTAGCCAGTACGTTGGCTGAAACTGTATTTGCGCAGATTACAGATGATAGAGAAACCTGCCTTATGGATGCGGGTTGCGGTGAGGGTTATTATTTCGATTATGTCCTTAATGACCTTAAGGGTAAAAGTACGTGTAATGATTTTTCCTTTATCGGTCTGGATATATCGAAAGCCGCAATAGCGGAAGCTGCAAAAAGAAACAAGCAGATAACCTGGGTTGTCGGCACAAACCGGCAGCCGCCAGTTGAGTCTGCGAGTATTGACGTTGTTTTATGTGTGTTTGGATTCCAGAGTTTCGAAGGGTTTCATAAAATATTAAAAGCGGGTGGCAAGCTTATTCTCGTGGAGCCCGGGCCTGATCATTTAAAGGAGTTGAGAGAAATAATCTATGCCGAAGTCAAAAAAACCGATCCACCAGACCTTTCATACCTTGAGAAAACGGGTTTCCCGATGGTGAATAGGCAGCCGCTTCAATTCAAGACCGGGGTAATCGACAATCAGCAGATTACTAATCTGCTGACAATGACGCCGCATTTTTACAGGGCGACCAAACACGGCAGGGAAGCGGCGGCTAGTGTGCAAGAACTGGATGTCACCGTTGATGTTGTTTTTAGAACGTTGGAGAAAAAATAATTTAGAGATCAACCGGGTCGGGCTGGATCGCCGCATCCAGTACAAACGGTGGCAGCGGGCAGTGCAGAATATTGCAAACCGCCCGCAACAGTTCCGCTTCACTCATGGTTACCTTGCCATCGTGGGACATAGTGACTGTCAGTGCCTTGACCAGTTCTTCTTTGATCATGGGCGGCAATTTGTCCAGTTTGTCCAGTGCCTGGTCCATTCGCAAGGTCCATTCCTGCGGCGGATCATAGGCCGGCCAGTCGACGGAATTCGGCAGCAACGCCAGCATGCCTACCTGGTAGGCATCACGCGCTGCGTCGTCGTCTCCTCTGTGGCCCAGACGGGCAACCACTGAAAACAGGGTATGTAGTTCCGCGATACTGGTCACCAGTCGGGTACCCCGCTTTGTCGTGACCCGTTGCGGACTTTCGGCATCTCTCAGCAGTGACCACAATGCGCGGGACAACAGGTACTCAAAGGTATCCACGTGGCCGTCAGTCTCGATCAGTGTGTTGACCAGTTCCAGTAATGCATCGATCTGTTCGCGGGGGCGCTGTTTGAGCGCCGGGAAAGCCAGTTCCATGAGCGGTAAACGGAATTGCGGACCCAGTTCAATCAACAGCGGATGTATTTGCCTGATAAGCGACAGCTGTTCGGGATCGAAGGATGAGGAAAGCTGCTTTATCTGCTGATTGCGTAGCACTTCGTCCTGGTCCAGTAACAGTGCCAGCGTAAGCAGCGGGGCGCCGCCGGGCGACTGGGCCGCCCGGTAGATTTCCGGTGGAATCAGGCGGCGCAGTTCCGCTGCATGCTGTATATGTGTCTCGCTCGGGTTGCCGATCGAGCTGCTGACGGCTCCGGGCGTAAGAATCAGCATCGCCTGCATGAGGCGGTTGAGACGGGCTTGCGCGTCACCCGTTGCGGGTTTCGCTCCACCGTGCTTCTCCTCCGCCGCTTGTTCATGATCTGTTGCCTGTTTCGTCGCTTTGCGCAGGTAGGCTTCTGCATCGAAATCCGGCTCCAGCGCCCTGATGCGCTGTTCAATCGGCGGGTGGGTGGCATACAGATTGAAAAAGGAACGCAGGCCGTTGGCGAACAGCATATGGCTGACTTCCTCCCCGTCGGAATCCTCGATAAGGGAAGATGCGTCGTAGCCGATCTTCTTCAGTGCGCCGGCGATACCATCGGTCTGGCGGGTAAACTGAACCGCCGACGCATCCGCCAGGTATTCGCGCTGACGCGAAACGCCGGCCTTGATCAGGCGGGCGCAGAACAGGCCGAGATAGCCGATCACCGCCAGCGCCAGACCGATAAGCATAACCGCCGCTATACCGCCGCCATTGTCTTTCGAGCGGCTGGAGCGAAAGCGCGTATGGCGCATGTTGCGCAGGATGGTCCTGCCGATGACACTGATGACCAGTATCCCGAACAGCACGCCCATCAGCCGCATATTGAGACGCATGTCCCCGTTCAGAACGTGGCTGAATTCGTGGGCGATAACACCCTGCAATTCGTTGCGACTGAAGGTTTCCAGGCTGCCGCGCGTGACGGCGATGGCGGCGTCGCTGGGTGTGAAACCGGCGGCAAAGGCGTTGAGACCCTGCTCCTGTTCGAGAACATAAACTTCGGGCACCGGTACGCCGGAAGCGATCGCCATTTCTTCCACTACATTATGCAGTCGCCGGCGCAACGGGTCCTGGGTGTCGGGTGTCACACGGGTGCCACCCAGCCCGCGCGCGACCTTGCCGCCGCCGGCGCTCAGACTGGCGATACGAAACAGGCTGGCCAGACCGATAAGTCCCACCGTCCCCAGGCTGGCCAGGATGAGCAGGCCGACATTTTCACCTGCCCGCGGCAGACGCGGTGCAGTTGTCTGTCCGCTATCTGCACCCAGGTTGGCAACGACCGTTAATACCACCATATCCACGGCTGCAACGATAGCGATCACAGCCAGCAGGAACAGAAATATCAGCGATCGCGTCTGGCGCCGGGCTTTGTCCTGCTGCGCGAAGAAATCCACGTCGGTATCTGATTCAGAACGAAACCTTGGGAACTTCTCGTTTTTGCGGTGTTTCTATTTCCAGGAATTCGGCCGCCTGGAAATTGAAACTGTTGGCGATAATGGAGCCGGGAAAGTTTTCGCGGGCATTATTGTAGTTCATGACTGCGTCGTTAAAGGCCTGGCGCGCAAAGGCAACCTTGTTCTCGGTGGTCGAAAGTTCTTCCTGAAACTGCATCATGTTCTGGTTGGCCTTGAGATCCGGATAGGCTTCGGCGAGTGCGAACAAGCGTCCAAGCGCGCCATTCAGGGCACCTTCGGCAGCACCCAGCTGCTTGATTGCCTGCGGATCGGCGGGGTCTGCCGCGGCGTTTTGCAGACCGGATACGGCAGCATTTCTGGCCTCGATTACCTCCTGCAGCGTCTCGCGTTCGTGTGCCATGTAGCCTTTTACCGCTTCCACGAGATTGGGGATCAGGTCATGACGTCGTGTGAGCTGTACATCAATCTGGGCAAATCCGTTCTTGACCCGGTTGCGTTGATTGACCAGATTGTTGTAGAGCGCTATGCCGTACATGAAAATCGCTGCGGCAATACCCAGCATCACCAGAAACGTTGTCATTTGTGCAAGTCCTCCCGGGTTCTCTTGGTTGTCATTGCGCTTTGCGTAGTTCAACGCGCCGGTTCATGCGCAGTCCTTCTTTCGTCGTGTTATCCGCAATGGGCTGTTCACCACCATAGCCGGCGGCGCCGATATGAGCGGAATCTACGCCTTGTGCAACCAGGTAATCTCTGACGGCTTGCGCGCGCTGCAGGGATAACCACTGGTTGTAGGCCGGGTCGCCCTGCGCGTCGGTGTGACCGGCAACCTGCAGGTGCAGGTCGGTGTTCTGGCTGAGGATGTCGGCGACACGGTCGAGAATACGTTGAGCCTCTTCGGTGAGTTCGTGCGAGTTGTAGCCGAAGTTCACACCTTCCAGCTTAATCGCTACGTCGGCGGCGCAGCCGGTCGATTCCACGGCAATGCCTTGCTGTGTCTCGAGGCACAGGTCAATGCTATCGGCTACACCGTCCTGGTCAGCGTCCGGGCCTGCGATTTGCAGTGCAGCGACCTCAACAGCGTCCACTTCGAGTGTTTCGCCGGCTGCCATCTCTGACTGAGCGGTAGTCAAAGCGGCCGGGGCCTGGGTCAGTTCCTCGGCGGAGGTGGTGGTCTCGGACTTCGCCTGCTGCAAGGCTTCCCTGGCAGCTTGTAGTTCTTTGTTTAATGTCGCCAGCTGTTCATCCCGGTCGGCGAGATCGCTGCGCAAGCCGTCACGTTCCCCGCTCAGGGTTTGCGAGGCGTTCAGACATGCGCTCTCCTGGTTCTCCAGCTGGGCCTTGAGTTCGCTCAGTTCGTTGTTGGATGTTTCGGCCTGAATCCTGGCTTCATTGAGGTCCTCGGCGGAGGTGGTGGTTTCGGACTTCGCCTGCTGCAAGGTCTCCCTGGCAGTCTGTAGTTCCTTGTTTAATGTCGCCAGTTGTTCATCCCGGTCGGCGAGATCGCTACGCAAGCGGTCGCGTTCCCCGCTCAGGGTCTGCTCGGTGTCCAGCCGTGTGCTTTCCTGGTTCTCCAGCTGGGCCTTGAGTTCGGTCAGTTCGTAATTGAACGTCTCGGCCTGAATCCTGGCTGCATTGAGTTCCTCCGCGGAGGTGGTGGTTTCGGACTTCGCCTGCTGCAAGGCCTCCCTGGCGGTCTGTAGTTCATTGTTTAATGTCGCCAGTTGCTCATCCCGGTTGGCAAGTTCATCGTGCAGCCGATCACGCTCTGCAGTAAGCGACAGGGTTTGCTGCTGATCGTTGGCGATTTGTTGGCGATTCTGTTCCAGTGTGGCGGTGGTGGTGTCCAGTTCAGCGTTCAGTTCTGCCACGCGCGCCTGCAAGGCCTCTCGCTCGCTGGTGATGGCTGCAACATTTTCATTGAGCGCTTGTTCTGCTTCAAGACTGTGCTGAAGCTTGCCCTGTAACTGCTCAAGCGTTGCACGGGTCTGGTCCAGTTCCGTACGGCTCGCCGTCAATTGTTCCTGCGTCTGTTTGAGTTCAGCGCTGAGGGGGTTCTCCGCTACCGCTGGCGTGGCGGGGACGGGCTGGGATTGTCCGCGTGCCGGGTAGCGGGGTGGCAACTGACCGTAACCCTGCGGGGGCACAGCCCAATGTGGCGGTTGTTGCCAGGGTTGCGCATACCCACGCCGGTTGGGCGGCGGCGGATACCAGCCCGGTGCAGGAGCGGCCATGGGCACAGGGGGCTGCACTGCAGGTGCTGCAGACCCGTTTGGTGTTGCTTCATCCGACCAGGCACTTTGGGCCGCGATAGTGATCAGCGAGGCGGTAAAAAGTGCGGAAAAAGTCGACAATTTGTTCATGAAATGCTCCAGTTTTCAGTGAGGGGCGCCGGTTACTTCCGTTTAGCGTGATGCCTTGACTTTCCGTTGTTCCATGTCCTGACTACGTAAATAGTCTTCATAACTGCCGTGGAAATCAACGATACCGGCTGGTGTAAGTTCGATAATGCGTGTTGCCAGGGAAGACACGAATTCACGGTCATGGCTGACGAAGATCAAGGTGCCTGGGTAATTTTCCAGGGCCATGTTCAATGATTCAATGGATTCCATATCCAGGTGATTGGTGGGCTCGTCCATTAATATGATATTTGGACGCTGCAGCATTAATTTTCCGAATAACATGCGGCCTTGCTCGCCACCGGAAATCACGTTGACGGGTTTTTTAATGTCGTCCTGGGAAAACAACAAGCGACCCAGTGTGCCGCGAATAACCTGTTCGTCATCGCTTTCTTTGCCCCATTGACTCATCCAGTCGAACAGTGGTTTGTCTTCTTCGAATTCAGCGGTGTGATCCTGTGCATAATAACCAATCTCTGCATTCTCAGACCACTTGACGGTGCCGGCAGATGGTGCCAGATCACCGATCAGGCATTTCAGCAAGGTGGATTTACCAATACCGTTAGGGCCGATCACGGCAATACGTTCACCCACTTCCACCATGAGGCTGAGGTCAGTAAATAAGTCTTCATCAAAACCTTTACTCAAGCCTTCCAGTTCGAGCGCCAGACGATGCAGTTTTTTGTTCTGTTCAAAACGGATATAAGGGTTTTGACGACTGGATGGCTTTACTTCTTGCAGTTTGATTTTGTCAATCTGCCTGGCCCGGGAAGTCGCCTGTTTTGATTTGGAGGCGTTTGCAGAGAAACGACTGACGAATGCTTTGAGGTCGGCAATCTGTGCTTTTTTCCTGGCATTGTCTGCCAGCAAACGTTCGCCCGCCTGCGTCGCAGCGGTCATGTATTCATCATAGGAACCGGGATAAAGGCGTATTTCACCATAATCCAGATCCGCCATGTGGGTACAGACGCTGTTGAGGAAATGGCGGTCGTGGGAAATGATGACCATGGTGCAGTTACGTTCGTTTAACACGCCTTCCAGCCAACGAATGGCATTGATGTCGAGGTTGTTGGTGGGTTCGTCCAGCAGCATGATATCCGGTTCAGAGAACAGGACCTGTGCCAGTAACACCCGTAATTTCCAGCCGGGCGCCACTTCGCTCATGGGGCCGTAGTGTTGTTCGATGGGTATACCCACACCCAACAACAATTCGCCGGCGCGAGCCTCGGCTGTGTAGCCATCCATCTCGGCAAATTCACATTCAAGCTCGGCGGCCCGGATGCCGTCTGCTTCGGTCATCTCCGGGTTGGCGTAAATCGCATCGCGCTCTGATTTGACAGCCCACAGTTCCTCATGTCCCATGATGACAGTGTCAATCACGCCGCATTCTTCGTAAGCAAACTGATCCTGTCTCAATTTACCGATACGTTCGTGAGGATCTTTTGCGACGTTGCCGGCGGAGGCTTCCAGATCGCCCCCCAATATTTTCATGAAGGTTGATTTTCCACAACCATTGGCTCCGATCAGGCCATAGCGATTGCCATCGCCAAACTTGACAGAGACGTTTTCAAATAGTGGCTTGGAGCCAAACTGCATGGTGATATTAGCGGTTGTCAGCAATGTCTTGTTCCAAATAAAAATAGTTGATTGGTGCGAGCAAACAAATCAGCCCTGTTTCGTTACCGGCGTGTACCTGATCGGCCCACCTCATACACATGGTTTGGGGCGGTCCAGGTGGAAACTGTGTATTTTCAGGTGAATCGGGAAGGATTACCGCTTTGAAAACAGGTGTAGATCGAAGAGCGCCAGAGTTTGAGGGCGCATTGTAGCTGAAATTTCTCTAAAAAGGGACTGAAAAGGGGGGGAGAGATTCGTTTTTCGACTTTCGTCGCTGCTCAGATTGCCCCCAATTCGTATACTTTGTACTAAGGAGTACAGAAGTTGGTCGACATAAGCTTTCCGGACACGCTGTGAATACATCCCTGTACGCTCGACGGCCGCGTCCATCGGCAATTGCTCCTGCATGGCGCTACCTTCGCCCATCCATGGGCTCGTGCGGCCGACGGTCCCTCAAGCCTATGTCGACCAACTTCTGTACTCCTTAGTATGTTACAGCATAATTACACCGGGAACGGTTCTGAGCAAACAATAAGGAGGGGCTATGAAACGTATTTTACAGGCGGTCCTGTTAATTGTAATCGCGGTGCCGGCAATTGCAGCCGACACTACTGAATACAATATGATGGCATGTTCGTTACCCGGTTCATCCTTATTGAGACTTTCATGACTCCCTGGGTTTTGCTCGATAGCGCATCAGTGCCCGGCAATGGCGGGGAGCTGCGCCTTTACCAGCGGCGCGATGAATTCTCGATCAAGGTCGTGGGCCGTGGCGAGCTGATGAACAGCCGTGTCCACGGTTCCGAAGATGCGCTGGCTGAGCATACCTGTGCCAGGCTGGTGGGTTGCTTAAAGCCGCGGCTGCTCATCGGGGGGTTGGGCATGGGGTTTACGTTGGCTGCGGCGCTCCGGCACATCGGTGACCAGGCGCAGGTGGTGGTGGCTGAACTGGTGCCGGCAGTGGTGGCGTGGAACAGGGGGCCGCTTGGGGAGCATACCGGTCATCCGCTCCAGGATCCGCGGGTGACGGTGCGCGAGGGGGATGTCGCCCGCATTCTGGTGGCCGGGCAGCAGGCTTACGATGCTATCTTGCTGGACGTGGATAACGGCCCTGAGGGGCTCACTCGCAAGGCGAACGATTGGCTCTACAGCATGAACGGGCTGAACGCGGCATACGCAGCGCTGCGCCCTCAGGGTGTGTTGGCTGTGTGGTCGGCCGGTCCAGATCAGGATTTTTTGCAACGGCTGCGAAAAGTGGGCTTCGAGGTGGATGAGTTGCGTGTACGTGCGCATGGCTCGAAGGGCGCGCGGCACATCATCTGGTTCGCCAGGCGTGGGTGTTAATCAGGGTGACAGGGGGCAGAAGGCATGGGAAAGTTTTATCGTCTATCTCCATGTTTTCAGGGGCTAAATTCAACCCTGTTCGAACGGGGGCAGCCTCGGCACGCAAAAAATATATCTGTCCCCTTTAACCGTTCAGCGTTGATTCAGGGAACATTTTCTATGCTGGCTGTGAATCATGGGAGGAAGGTCGCCGGACGCCGTTCCATTCGATCATAACCAGACAAAACAAGGGGAAGCATAGTGAGACGCATAATTGCTGCCATACCGATCGCGATGACTGTGCTGACCTCTTGCAGTACCGTCCCCACCGGCCCTGCAGTTCCGGGCTACGTTGATACTGCAGAAGTCATCCAGGCGGAACCTCTGTACAAACCGGTGCAAGTCGCACATCCAGTCAATGAATGCTGGATCGAAAGCGTCACTTACGCCAACCCGGCTCGTGGCGCTTACGCCGGACCTGTTGCCGGGGGTATCATTGGCGGTGTGCTCGGCAACCATTTTGCCAGGGGGCGAGAGAGAACAGCCATGACGGTGGCGGGCACCCTGCTCGGGGCCTCCGTTGGGCACCGCCTCAGTGCGGCATCCTACAGGCCACCCACAACTGCCAATGTGAGGCGTTGTGCGACCGTGAACCGTTATGAGCAACGCCAACAACTGGTTGGCTATCGTGTAGACTACCGCTATGAGGGACAGACCTTTACCACACGCACCCGTGGACATCCTGGCAGATTCATCCGTGTACGTGTTAACGTGGATCCGGTTGACGGTACCTGAGTCGGTGTATGCACCAGTGCGATGATTGATAAGCGGCTGATTATCTGTGCTTGGATTATTCTGCTGGCAGCCTGTCCGCTGGTGGCAGCTGCTTTCGATTTCAAAGATCTCACCAACCAGTTCGCGCATCCGTCCCACTCCGAAAAACGGGGAATCAGCCTGGACGAGGCGGTTTCGCGTGCACGCCGGCAATCGGATGACAAGGTTCTGTCTGCAGAAACCGTCCACGTCGGTGGCCGGCGCGTTCACCGCATCAAGGTCCTGACCAGTCAAGGACGTGTCAAGCATGTGCAGATCGATGCCGATACCGGTCGACCTGCAGCGCGCGGGCGCTGACTGTGCATATCCTGATCGTCGAAGATGAATCGCGCCTGCGGGAACACTTGCGGGATCGCCTGCAGAAAAACGGCTACGTGGTCGAGGTTGCGGCAGACGGTGAAGAGGGCCTGTACTACGGCCAGGAATTTCCCCTCGACCTGGCGGTGATCGATATCGGCTTGCCGAAAATATCCGGCATCGAATTGATTCGCCGCTTTCGCTCCAACGGCAGGCACTTCCCTATCCTGATTCTCACAGCCCGGCGTAACTGGCAGGACAAGGTGGAAGGCCTGGAAACCGGGGCCGATGACTACCTGGTCAAGCCGTTTCGCTTTGAAGAACTGCAGGCGCGTTTGAATGCCCTGCTGCGTCGTGCCTCCGGCTGGTCGAAACCGGTCATTGATTGCGGACCGATCTCCCTGGATACCGGTAAGCAGACCATCACGGTTGCCGGCGAACCGGTGGAACTGACCGCTTTTGAATACAGGGTACTCGAGTACCTGATGCTGCACGCCGGCCAGGTTGTCTCCAAAGCTGAGATTACCGGCAATATTTATGATCAGGATTACGACCGCGACAGTAACGTACTGGAAGTCTTCATCGGACGCCTGCGGCGCAAACTGGATCCGGACAACCGCATCAACCCCATTGAAACCCTGCGCGGCCGCGGCTATCGATTCAGACGGGGGGAGTGTTGAAGTTCTGATGCGCTCGCTGCACAGTCGATTGCTTCTGGCCGCGACATTGGTACTTGCCGGTTTCATCGGCGCAACAGGACTGGCGCTGGACAAGGCCTTTAGAGTCAGTGCCAGGGCATCCATGCAGGATCGCCTGCAGTCATATATTTATGCGCTGCTGGCCGCCGCCGACGAAGACGACGGTGGCCGGATGATCCCTCCGCAGGAGATTCCGGAACCGCGTTTCTCGAAACCGGATTCCGGACTCTACGCCATGATCGCCGGACAGGACGGCAGGCCGCTCTGGCATTCCCGCTCCCTGGCCGGACGGAGCATCAACATTGTGCAGCAGCAATCCCCGGGACAGCGCGAATTTCGCCGGCTCACCCAGGCCGGTATGGACCTGAACGCAATCTCCTTCGGCGTCGCCTGGGTAGACTATGCCAACGCAGAGGAGCTGTACACCTTCACGGTGGCAGAGGACGCATCGGCATTTGAGCAACAGCTTGACAGTTTTCGTACCGCCCTGTGGGGCTGGCTCGGCGCTATGGCTGGGGTTTTGCTGCTGGCCCAGGGCCTCATTCTGCGCTGGGGGCTGCGGCCACTGCGCAGCGTCGAATCAGACCTGCAACGGATAGAGCAAGGCACGGCGGAACACCTCGACGGAACCTATCCGGAAGAACTCACAGGGCTCACATCCAGTCTCAATTCACTGATCGAGCACGGCAAACTGGTACAAACCCGCTATCGCAACAGCCTGGACGATCTCGCCCACAGCCTGAAAACACCGCTGGCAATCATGCAGTCCTTCTGTGAGGGAAAATCCGAACAGATCGGTCAGGAGCGCACCCTGATCAGGGAACAGGTGGAGCGCATGGATGGGATCATTGATCATCAGTTACAGCGCGCAGCGGTTTCAGGCCGGGCCACTCTGGCCCGTTCGGTGCCGCTTCAGCACGTGCTGGAGCGCCTGGTTCGTTCCCTGCAGAAGGTGTATCGGGAAAAACAGGTCGACGTCAGGCTGGACCTGGATCCGGGGGCGATCTTTTACGGCGACGAAGCGGACCTGACCGAGGCGCTTGGCAATCTGCTGGAAAATGCTTACAAGTACTGTTCCGGTCAGATCCGGGTGTGCGTCCGCTGCGACAGGAAAACCGCTTCCGGACTGGATCTCGAGATCACCATCGAGGATGACGGTCACGGCATCGCCCCGGAGATGATCGACACTGTCCTGCAACGGGGCAAACGCATGGACGAAACGGTTCCTGGTCACGGTATCGGCCTCAGCATGGCCCAGGAAATCATCGCCGTATACGGTGGCGAACTGGACATCGCGTCCAGCAGTCTGGGCGGCGCCCTGTTGCGTGTCCACTTCTATACCTGATTGCGGTTCGCCAGTCGATACAGTACAGGCAAGACCAGCAGAGTCAGTAGCGTCGAGGAAATTATCCCTCCAATGACCACGGTCGCCAACGGTCGTTGCACTTCTGCGCCGGTGCCGACGTTCAGTGCCATCGGAACAAAACCAAGACTGGCAACCAGTGCCGTCATCAACACGGGCCGAAGGCGGGTGAGCGCACCTTTGATAATCGCCTCATCCAGGGGCAGGCCTTTGGTGCGAAGATCGCGGATAAAAGACAGCATTACAATACCATTGAGTACAGCAACACCCGATAAAGCGATGAAGCCAACTGCTGCCGAAATCGACAGTGGCATGCCACGTAACGCCAGTGCCGCCACGCCTCCGGTCAAGGCAAGGGGAACACCGGTAAACACCAGGGCAGCGTCCCTGGTGGATTTGAATGCCATGAACAGCAGGCCGAAGATCAACAGTAAAGTCAGTGGAACCACAATCGACAGACGTTTTGACGCTGACAACAGCTGTTCGAAAGTTCCGCCATAATTCAGCCAGTAAGCGGCTGGAAGGGTGATTTCGGTACTGACGGCGTTTTGCACATCGGTAACGAAGCTGCCCAGGTCGCGCCCGCGGACATTGGCCGTGACCACAACCCGGCGTTTGCCGTTCTCGCGGCTGATCTGGTTGGGGCCCTGCGTCATTTCGATACTGGCGACTTCACTCAAAGGGATAAAATGTGGTGGTGTGCGGGCGACACCGAGCATATCCGCGTCGCCGGTCACTTCGCTTTGCTGGTTCGATGGCAGGCGTATCGGCAGGCGGCCCAGCATGTCCAGATCACTGCGCAGCGGTTCCGGCAGGCGCACCACAAGGTTAAAACGTCGGTCACCTTCAAAGACCTGTCCGGCTATTTCGCCGCCTATGGCGATTCTCAGGGTTTCCTGCACGCTGCCCACATCCAGTCCATACATGGCGAGACGGTCGCGATCAGGATTCACCGTCAGAATCGGCAGACCCGTCACCTGTTCAGTGCGTACATCAGCCGCCCCTGGCACATCTGTAACGACTGCTTCTATCTGTTCGGCGACAGCCAACAGCGTATCCAGGTCATCTCCGTAAACCTTGACGGCCAGGTCCGAACGTACCCCTGATATCAGCTCATTGAAGCGCATCTGTATAGGTTGGGTAAACTCGTAATTATTACCCGGTATCTCTTCAACGGCGGCTTCCATCTCGGCAATAAGCGCAGCCTTTGGCTTGCGGGGATCGGGCCATTCACTGCGTGGTTTAATGATGATAAACGTATCGGCCACACTCGGTGGCATGGGGTCGGTCGCGACTTCGGCGGTACCGATTTTTGCAAACACGTGCGAGACTTCCGGGAATTCACTGATGCGGGCTTCGAGCAGGCTTTGCATTTCCACCGCCTGGGTCAAGCTTGTGCCCGGAATACGCAGGGCATGCATGGCAATATCGCCTTCGTCGAGGTTAGGTACAAACTCGGTACCCATACGCGATGCCTGAAGGGCGGAAAGCAGCACCAGCGCAAGCGCACTGGCCACTACCGGCCAGCGATGCCGCATGACCCAATGCAGGCTGACCTGATAGGTTTTGCGCATAAGACGCATGAGGGGGTTTTCTTTTTCCGCCACCTGGCCGCGCACAAAAATCGCAACAGCGGCAGGTACTGCCGTTACGGAGAGTACTAGTGCAGAGAGCAGGGCTGTCACAACGGTAAAGGCCATGGGGTGGAACATCTTGCCTTCCACGCCGGTCAGCGCAAAGATCGGCAAATAAACGATGAGGATGATAGTCACGCCAAAGACACTCGGTTGTATGACCTCGACGGTCGCTTCCCTGACCACGCGCAGTCGTTCACCTGTATCGGGAATACTGCCGTGCATACGCTGATAGGCCGCCAGGTGCCGCAGGCAATTTTCGACAATGATTACTGCGCCGTCGACAATCAGACCGAAGTCCAGTGCACCGAGACTCATCAGGTTGCCTGACACGTTGGATTCAACCATGCCGGTTATTGTCATTAACATGGCGACAGGAATGACGGCTGCCGTCACCAGTGCAGCCCGCCAGTTGCCCAGCAATAACAGCAGGACAGCGATGACCAGCAATGCACCTTCGGCCAGGTTTTTCTGCACCGTGACGATCGTTTTGTCCACCAGTGATGTCCGGTTGTAGAGGGCATTCAGCTCAACACCCTGCGGCAGGGATGGCCTGATTGCCTCCAGTTGCCCGGCCGTAGCCCGGGCGACTACGCGGCTGTTTTCGCCCATCAGCATGAACACCGTCCCCATCACCACTTCCTTGCCGTCCTGGGTCGCGGCCCCGGTACGCAGTTCACTGCCGAGCCTGACTTCGGCGACGGCGTCGAGATGGATGGGGACATCATCACGCAGCGCTACGGTGATGGCACGGATGTCGTCCAGGTCCTTTAGCTGTCCGGGAGAGCGGATCAGGTATTGGGCACCTTGTCGTTCAATGTAACCCGCCCCGGTATTGAGGTTGTTGCGTGCAAGCGCGGCTACCAGATCCTGAAGCGTCAGGTCATAGGCAAACAGCTTGTCCGGATCCGCCAGTACGTGGAACTGTTTGCTATAACCGCCAATGGTATTGACTTCGACGACGCCGGGCGTCTGGCGCAGCTGGGGACGCACAATCCAGTCCTGTACGGTACGCAGATCCATTGGGCTGAGGTCGCTGCCTTGCTGTGCCGAGACGGTATACATGAATATTTCGCCGAGGCCGGTGGCAATGGGTCCCATGCGTGGCTCGATACCGCGTGGCAGCTGTTCCTTGACCTCGCTGATGCGCTCATTAATCAGCTGCCTGGCCCAATAGATGTCGGTGCCATCCTTGAAAACCACGGTAACCTGGGACAGGCCATAACGGGAAATCGAACGTGTATAGTCGAGGCGTGGAATGCCCGCCATCGCTGTTTCAATCGGAAACGTGATACGTTGTTCGGCTTCGAGCGGCGAATAGCCGGGTGCCTCGGTATTGATCTGAACCTGTACATTGGTTATGTCCGGGACGGCATCAATCGGCAGCTGTTGATAGTTATACAGCCCCAGAACGCAAACACCGGCCACCGCTATCAATACCAGCCAGCGATGCTTGAGCGAAGAGCTGATTAATCGGTTTAGCATGCCACTGCCCCTCAATGATCGTGACTGGCGCCGGATTTTTCGATATCCGCCTTGATCAGGTAACTGTTGCCGGTGACGTATTCCACGCCCGCTTTCAGGCCTGCAATCACTTCCACCCGCTGGTCATCGCGTTTTCCCAGCGTCAGCATGCGCACTTCGTAAGTTTCACCGTACTTCGCGAAAACAACATCGAACTCGCGGAATGTCTGCAAAGCAGACAGTCGAACGGCGAGCGGAACATCGTGCTCGGAGATCGTGACCTGGCCGCGCACAAACTGGCCTGGGCGCAACTGAATATTTTCATTCGCCAGTTCGATGCGGGCGCTCACACTCTGGCTGGCGTGCGCGGCTAACGGGGAAATCCAGCTGATCGTCCCGCTGACCGGTTGTTCATTCAGGGATTCCACAACGACTGTCTGTCCCTGTTGCACACGGTTCAGATTCTGACCGAAGACATCGAGTTCAACCCAGACCTGTGACAGGTCGGCAATAATGAACAAAGGATCGTTTCCTGTCGCTTCACCGGTCTGTATGTCCCTGCGCACAATCAGGCCGGCAATCGGCGCCTTGATCGCATAGGTCTGCAGGCTTTCATTGCTCTGTACTGTGGCGAGGACATCACCGGCCTTGACGTTGTCACCCAGTTCCTTTTTCACCCCTTGCACAATACCGGGAAAACGCGCGCGCACCTGGGAAAGCCGGTTTGGATCGGCTTGTACCCGGCCGGTGAGTGTCAATGTTTCGCGAATAAGAGCAGGGCCCGCCAATTCGGTTTCAATATTCGAGGCGGATGCCAATGCGTCGCCTATTTGAGTGCGACCTTCGTGGTTTTCATAGTGCCACCGGTAGGTTTTGCCCCGATACTCGGCGTTGATGGTGACATCGAATGAGTGGGGTTCTGATACTTTCCCCTGGCCACGCTGGAAATCCGCCTGCGGCACGAAACTGAAGCGGTCCACCTGCCCGTCGATACGGCTGAGGTCGATCGTTAACGTGACTTCTTCGGCAGCAAGCGGCTGCTCCTGATAGTAGGCATAGACACGAAACTCGGGAGGCACCCCGCGTTCATAGATAGTCACCTCAACGGCAAACGGGTCTTCACTCAGCAAACGTCCGCCATGTGGACCCCTGGGCGTATTGTCTTCTGCATGTCCGGCGTGATGCGCATGCTCAGAAGGGGTTTGGGCGGGGTCATCAGCTGAATCAAGGAGCCACCAGGCGCTGGCAGCGGTCAGCATGACAATCACCGCGATAAAGACGGCATTGAGGGTGGAAACAGGCTTCATTGGGAAACTCCTGTAGACATGGCCTGTCCTGTCAGGCGTTCAATCTCGATACGGTAATTGTGAAAATCGGCGGCTGTCATTACGGATTCCAGCCGTGCATCGAGCAGTGTTTTCTGGGCATCGCTTAACGCGATCAACGAGTAACGGCCCGACCTGTATCCTTGCTCGTAATCACGCAAGATCAGTTCCGCCTCGGGCATAATCTGTTCGCGCAGGGTCTGCGTCGCGGAATAGGCGTGCGACAGTTCCTGGTAAATTTCGTACAGGCTGGCGTGCAATTCGAGTTGACGTTGCTTGTAGAGCAGGGGCTGCCGCTCAGACAACAGGCGTGAGGATTCGATGCCGGGCGCCGCCCGGGATCTCGTACCGAACGGAATACTGGCCGAGAGCACCATCGCACTATCATCGGTGATATTGTGGTAGCGCACACCGCCGGACAACTCGATATCCATTCGGCGGCGTGATTGCGCCAGGCGCAGACGGGCCTCGGCGAGGCGCTGTTCGCTGGCATAACGTGTCAGATCGGGGTTACGTTCCAGTAATTGCGCCAACTCGTCGAAAGACCCGAGCGGATTCAAATCAAACAGCGAG
Source organism: uncultured Gammaproteobacteria bacterium (assembly GCA_965603065.1). GTDB lineage: Bacteria > Pseudomonadota > Gammaproteobacteria > DSM-19610 > DSM-19610 > Thiogranum. The sequence continues at coordinate 9,813 of CBFDBP010000012.1, read as the reverse complement.
GCCCGGGCGCTGGAGAAACCCGCTTCTGTGCGCCCCCACAGGGTAGCCAGTTTCAGCCGCGATGTTGCAAGTTCGTGTTCAGCGTGTTCCAGTTCTGTTTCGGCCCTGGCCACGGCAATCCTGATCCGCCGCCGTTCCGTATCCGGACTTTTACCGATCCTGATGCGCTGATCCACGATTGCGGCGGTATCTTTTGCCACAGTGAGTTTTTCCCGGGCGATTGTCAGGCGTTCCTGATCGACCACCACGTGTACAAACCGACGCGTCGCTTCAGCGAGCAGGTCGAGCCGCTCTGCGTCCTGTTCGTTACCGAGCAGTGCGGCTTCGTTACGGGCAATGTCGCCACGTAACCCCGCCTTGTTGCCGAGTTCCAGGACTTTGCCGAGACTTAACGTGGCCTCGAGCAAGTCGTCGCCGCTGAACCTGCCTGATCCGGCAAAGTTCTCCAATTCCAGTGTTACGTTTACCGGTGTTGACTGTTTTGCCTGGCGGATTTTCGCGGCAGTGGCTTGTGCCTGGTAATCGCCGGCCAGCAACACAGGATTGTTCTCGAGTACGACGACCAGGGCCTCATCGAGTGTGAGTGGGCTCTGTACTGGAGGTTCTGCTGCAAAACTGCTGCTGAACCCCAGGGTGCCGAATAGCAGGCCTATCCAAATATGCATTTTATTCCTCCCGAGCTTTCGGATCGCTCGATTCAACAGGCTGACGGCTGTGCGTGATCGACAATATACACAGCGTCCCCGCGCGTTTAGCGGGGTAAAAATCCAAAAACAGCGGTGACTAAAGGTGGGGGGGAGCGCGCAAGGGTGGCACTATAAAAAACCGGCCTGGTTCTGGCCGGATGAAACTGATGGTGGGACGTTGCTTGTTCTCGAAGGCAACACTCAACAACACGATGGACAGGCAGGCAAAAATTGCAGCCAGCAAAGGGTTATCGCCGAGCTTCTTCAGCATCACGTCGGGGGTTGCCGGGAACACTGCTGCGTGTCCATGATGGCTGGGGCCGATACTATCGGCTGCAAAATGCAGATCAATCGCATGCTCATGTGTCAGCGAGGATGCATCCTCGATATGCTGTAAATGAACGTGCATGGGCCGGACGGTCAACGCAAATACAGCGGCAATCAGCAACCAGCCGATGGCCTTGAACTGTAAATGATGTTTTCGTCCGATGTACATGGACACTAGTATAACCTAAAAAAATTTCATGTCGGGTCAAGCACCTGCGATAAACGAGCGCAGGTCTGGATAGCGCTGCCCTGGCGCGAAAGCAGGATGGCCGGTTTCGCTTGCAGCGCCAATCAGGGCAGCGGTGACAGGCTGACATTCACTGGCATACGGTCACCGGGATGGTAGGACAGTCGCGTGGTGGATGTGTAGCCGCGATAGCGGTAGGTCACCCGATAAGCGGTCACCCGTTCCCGGGCCTGCCTTTCTGTAATGGTGCTGCAGGACCGACGCGCCTGCCACAAGCGATGCTGGCTGCGGATATCCTCACCGATGGTGGCCGACAGCTCCTTGAACTCGCGCGAGGCGCTGACCGGGTCGGTGCAGACCCTGCGCGTTACCGGCTCGTGGATCATCTCCACGATCGGCTGCACATTCACCACGCTGGCATAGGTCTGGAATGCTTCAGCAAGCGCTGGAGCGGTCATACCCCAGGTACACAATAGCAGCAGCGTCTGTATTTTCCGTTGCATGGCGCTCAGAACCCCATGTCCGAGAGCAGCCGCCGGCCCCGCCCCAGCTCTTTTTCACTGGCGTACAGCATGACTACGTCGAACCCCTCATCCGGACGCCGGAACCAGTCCAGGCGGATATCGCCAAAGCGGGGCTGCAGGCTTTCGACAAAAGCCGCGGCCCGGTAAGGACGGGCAAAACGGATAACGAACAACCTGTCCTGATCCGCATAGGGCCTGGGCGCCGAACCGCGCGGCCGTTTTCGGCTGCCGTGCAGGACGTAATCGAGATGGCGCAGTATATAGCTGCTGTACCAGACGGCCCCGTCCGGCAGCTTGCCGCCCGATACCGGAATACGGGATGGCCCGTAGTTATAGGCCGCCAGCGCACGGTGCAGGTTGCCCTGGTAGCGTTCCAGCAGTTCCTTGAGATAGCGTGCGCCTGCCTCGACGTTGGTGCACGGTTCCAGTAAGTCAGACAAGCGCTTCAGCCCCAGATGTTTTGCCGTGCCGGGCCAGAGTATCTGCATCAGTCCATAGGCGTTGGCGTCCGAGCGGGCAGCGGGTTTGAAATCACTTTCACCCCTGGCAACAGCCAACAACACGGTTTCCGGCAGCTTATGGGTTGCAGCTGCCTGCTTGAAGCATTGGGCGTAAGGGAAATCCAGTGCCGGTTGGGTCTGTGCAGCGGTCCTGGAGAAGGTCTGCCATCTGGCCTCCAGCGCGCCGGCGTCGATAGACGTGTCCGTTTTGGCCATGACCGCTGTGGCAGCCAGTAAGGAAAGACAGAGCATCAGGGTAGATCGCAGTCGCGACATGACTACTCCAGTTTCAGTCCGGTGATGGTTTCGATGCGCATAATCTGCGCCAGGCGCTCCGTTTCATCCCGGTAACTGAATGCCACCCGGTATTGCCCGGGCCCCGCATTGATGACCTCCACGGGTACCTGGGTGGCTGAAGTCAGGCGCCCCGCGAAACCCTGTGCCGACCACTCGCTGCGGAAAGGACTCCAGAACAGGTAGGTACCGGCATCGCCGCTGTCCTGCCGGTCTGAATCGTCGGCTAGTGCCTCCGCCTGCGCCTCCAGGTGGTGCTCCTGGTCCAGCCCGGATGCTTCAAAATCGCGCTGTGGTTCACCATCGGCCGTCCGGGACTCATGGTCTGCAGAAATCACCTTGTTAGATGCGTTTTCTGACTGTACAGGATCCGCTTTTGCCACACTGGTCGTGGATCCCGCTGAATCTTGCTCTGCTGTGACGTCTTCAGTGGTTTCCAAGAAGCCGCTCTCTGCTTCACCATCAGCCGTCGCGGAATCAGGGTGCGCTGGAACCGCCTGGTCAGATTCAATCTCTGCAGGTAGAACATCCACTTGTTCGGCTATAGCTGCGACCACTCCTGAAAGTTCTTCCGTTGTGGCGGCCGCGGTGGCTTGCGTCACTATTTCCGCTTGCTGACTTTCCCGGTTGTCCAGGATCATCAGCAAGGCCGCGACGGTCAGACAAACGCCCGCCAGGAAGCCTGTTGCTCTCATCATGGTATACGCCTTGCGGTCCATACCGCGTGCTCGCTGCTCGTGGCTATCAGGCGGTCAAGCTTGCCCAGCCACTGGTCCATGCCGTTGTGGTCCGCGCGCATGCCCGTGGCATTACCACAGGCATCGGGCAAGACCTGCAGGAGTCCTGTGAACTGTCGTGCCAGGTCCGAGCCACTGACTGCGATGGCATAGATGGTGGGCCAGTCCGCGTTGGAAAAACGCCCCGCGGGGAATAGATAGCTACGCTTCGCCGCTGTATTCGCTGTGGCTTCGTTGCTGTTAGCACAGCTCCCGGATGACAGGCGGCTGATGCCGTCTTTGCTGCCGTGCACGAAAACAAATACCTGGTCAGCCTGTTCGACGCTCAGCTCCAGCAGCGGGCAACCCTCCACGACCTGTCCGCCGTTGGATTCACCGCCCTGTTGTTCTGTGCAGCTGTCACTGTCGCCAGTGCCGCTGTGCCGGCGTACCAGTTCCATCCCGGCAATGGCCGGTTTTCCGCTCCGCACCTTGTTTGCCTGTCGCCTGGGCGCGGCGCCGCCCCCCTCTGGCTGCAAGCGGACATAGGTGGCGGTGTCCATGCCGATGAGATGTTCACCCGAGTCCTTCGGGTGCAAGACCACCCACAGCTGATACAGACCCGACTGAACCTCGTGGGCCTCCCCGCGCAGCAGGAAATTCGATTCCTTCCTCGCGTCCGTGACACGCACCTCCCGGTAACGCGAGAGATTGTTGCCGATAAGACCCAGCAGGGTGCGCAGCCTGGGCTGGTCGGACTTCAACGATTCCACGTAGATGACCAGGTCCTCCTCGTCCTGCTGACGCAGCAGACAGCTCAGGTTGTTGGCAAGATAGCTGGCTGCCAGGTCAGGATGTCCGGAACTGAAAGGCAGCACTCTGAGACCGCGCAGCGATTCATCGCTGCGGCGCTCCTGCAGGGCGCGCAATTCGCCGGATGTCAGCGCTCCTGACCAGCTGTTGCCGAATCCGCTGACCCACTCGCCGGCCCGGACGTCCAGAGCACGCACCGAGACCCGGTACTGCGCAGTCGCGCTGCGGGTGATCTCGATGCCGATGTAGTAGTTCGCGTCGCGGATTCTTCCGCACTCCACCTGATCCAGCCGCCGATGGTGCTGCGCCGGCTGCTGTTGCGGCTGCCAGGGCAGGCGAACGCCGGCGTCAGTGAGCAGGCTGTCCATGAGCTGGTCGCGCATGCTGCGGGTCAGACCGTCAATGTCTGCTTGAATGTCGGGGCCATCCAGACGCACCAGAATAACGGACTCGCCCTTGAACCTGGGATGCTGGCCGAGTTGTTGTGCCAGATAGGGGGCGAGCTCAGTGTCAAGCCAGTGCTGTAGCGATGAGTCTTCGCCCTGTGCCGGACGTGTCGGGTGCTGTGCACAGCCCGCCGAAAGCAGTGCGCCGAGGGTGACAAGGAGGGTGAAGAGTCTGCCCATGAGTGCGTCACTCCGCTTCCAGCGTTACCTGACCGTCGGCGCCTATCACCAGGTTTCCACCCTGCATGCCACGGGTCAGGGACGCTATCCCCTGTTTTGTTGCCGGGGGCAGTTGCACGCCCCAGACGACAGATGACGGTGCGAGTCGGTCCACTGACTTCTCCAGGGTCTGGACGTACCCGGCAGGCACCGTTGACGGTGCCATTTCGTGAAACCAGCCCGGCAATGACTCAGGCGCGAAAACCGGGCTGCCCCCACCCAGCGACAGGCGCCAGGCCTGTTTCCCCGCCATGGCGTACAGGCTGACTGTGCCCGTCGTCACCAGCCGGTCGAGAGCTCCGGCAGAGGCAAACCTCAGGGTGAATCCCTGTTTGCCTGGTCCGGGCACCGGCGGCGGATGACCTTTCATCTTCAGGGTGCTGGCCCGTTGACTGATGGCATCAAGCTTTTTCTGTTGCTCGCCGAGTTGGCGCTGGAGTTCGCGCAGCGAGTGAGTCTTAGTCTGTGCAGCCTGCTGAATCCCGGCCAACTCACCGCGACCCCGTGCAAGCTGGTGTCTCAGCGCGTCCAGCTCAGCCGTCAAACGGTCCCGATCGCTGCGCACCTGCTGCGTCTGTTCGACAACCAGCGTCAGTTGTTGCTGTGCTGATGACAACGCCTGCTGTGCACGGGTCTTGCGTTCCTGCGCACTTTGCATCTGCGCCGTCAGGCGCTCCAGATCGGCCTCAAGGACCCGCGCACGTTCCTGCTGGATGGCGATGGACTGATGCAACTTCTCCAGTTCCGGCTCTGGCCGGATGTGGCCTTTCTCCTGTAACGGAACACTTTGTACCAGTGCAAACACCGCCATCAGGCACAGGAAAAGGATGGACATGAAGCGCATGACATCCGTTTGCAGTGCATCGGTATCGCTCCCCGTGCTGCCGGGTGTCGCTGTATATCTCATGCTGCGGTTACGCCGGATCATTTCTCTTCGAGCAGTTCATACGCCGCGGTTGACGGCGTTGCGGAAAGACAGCCAATGGACTCCCTGATATCGCGCAGAAGGTGTTCAACCCGTGCGGCGTGGCGTTGCTCCTGTTGTTCGTAATAGCGGCCCAGTTTCGTACCCAGGTACGAGCTCTTGATCACGCGCATCAGGTAACCGCCGATACCACCCACAATGGTGGTCGTCAGCGCTGTCAGGATGCCGCCGTCCACCAGTCGCGTGAGAATAGCTGAGGCCCCTGACTCCGCCGCCACGGCCGGATCGCCCAGGGCGTAAAGCAGCGCGCTGCGCATACCGATTGCGGTCCAGATCACCCCGATGCCGAAGAACAGGCTGGTCCAGACGTCGGTCAGATGTTCAAGCTGTCCAATCTCATTCTGGGGAGGGTTGTCGTCGAGCCTCCTGGCCAGTGTCTGCAGGCTGTGCAGGTACAGGCCAAGGGTGATTGCGAAAGGCAGCACCGACAGACCCAGGTTGCGTCGGATCCACTCGCCCAGGGCATGAACACCGGGCGTATCGACCACGGATACCGAAACGATATCCAGCACAATCAGCAGGTACACGCCGATCAGGCCCGTCAGCAGACTGACAATCACGCCCAGCAGCATGCCGGACAGAAAGCCGCGGCCGATCAGCTGCTTCATCGCCGATTACTCGTTCGGTCCGCAGGCCTCGCAGGTGGCCTCCAGGACCAGCTCGGTCTCCTGAAACAGGCGGTTGGCCCGATAATATTCGCGCCTGTCTGCGCTGACCTTGAGCAGACCCTGCTCCTTGTCCACCAGCTCCCTGTTCATCTCCCGCATGACCTCTTCCTGGCGCGGGCAGGTCTGGTCACAGACGCTGTAATCACTGACCAGGGAAACGTATTTGACACCGAAATAACGGGTGTAGGTCTCCCGTGCCTGGCGCTTGCTCAACAGGCCCTCTTCATTGGCCCATATCAGGAACTCGCTGAAGCTGGCCTTGTTGTCCTTCTTGGGATCGCCTTCGGCAATCGTAAGCAGATGCTGGAAATACTGATCGAACTGATGTTCGCATCCTGTCTCCAGGTCGAAGCGGGCAGCACTGATGGCGCGATCCAGATCGGGGCCCTCCGGCAGGCTGCACGCGGTGGCTTTCGGTGGGTTGCTGTTACAGGCAGCGAGTGCTGTTGCCATTGCCGCCACGGCAAGCGTTGCGGTGACTATGGATGTCGTCGATTTGTTCATCTCTGTGTTCCCCGGTTTGTTGACTGTTAGAGTTTCAGGGGGCTTTCATAGCCCTGCTCAGGCTGGCTGGCGGGTGGCGCCGTCATCGGCGTCAATGCCTCTTCCTCACCAAACAGGATTGATTTCACACCCGCCACCACTTCCTGCATCTCCGGTGTAATGGTTCCAAACGACTGGTTCAACTGCTCCATCAGGGTGGCCCGGCTGATCTCCTCCCGGGTGCGCGCGATCAGGCTGGAGGTTTCCTGCATGTCCAGATAAATATCCGACGCGACCACCGCCAGCGAGGAGTTGACCTCGCCACCGGAACGGGCCACCAGCTTGTAATATTGATGGAAACGATCGCTGAGCCGCATGCCGGAACGTCCGCGCAGCACCGGCTTGTCGGCGTTTTTCCCGCTTTCGGATTGCTCGCCGACCAGTAGTTCCTGCAAGCTCCAGGAGGTTTTTTTCTGACCGAGCTCCCTGCGTATGCGCTTCTCGAGGCTGGAAGAGGTGCTGTTGACGGCCGTTTCCATTTCCGGCAACTTGTCCCCCATCACAGTCAGCATCTCCAGGTAGCTCTTGCCCATTTGCCTGGCGATCTGTTCACAGCCGGGGTCGCCCTCGTTGCCTTCGCATTTGCTTTCCATATAGAGTGTTTGTTGTTCATCGAGACGGGTGATGACGGCCTGCAGGCCGGTTTCCATCTCCGCTGCGACGTTGCCGGTATGCTTGATCTCTTCCAGTACGGTGGTCGGAAACAGTTTAATGGTCGGTGTCTGCTGACTCGCATGAACGGCCATTGGCATGAACAGCAGACATCCGCTTATCAGCCGCCTGACAAGTTTCCGTTTGCAGGCCCGGTTACGAATCGTTGTGGTCTTCATTGGGTGGGACGCCTCTTTTCAATAACGCATTCTGGATTGACCTCGATGCACACGCGGTGCACCCTCTGGAGTATTAATATATGAAAGGGTTCCTGAACAGAACCTGAACGGGACTGGCGGGCAGTAACAGGGACAGATTACTCTATCGAAACATCCTGTTTCGGCTCGGCCTCTTCCGGCTCCACAAGACTCAGCACGGTCCACTTCTGTCCGGGTTCCAGTTTTTTCTCCGCGGCAAAAGTGTGCAACTGACCCCTGGGGTCGATGGCAAACAGGGGCACAGCCTTTTTGTAGTGTTTCCGGTAATAATCATCAAAATCGAAATTTTCGCTGAGCGTGGTCTCGTGCACTTCGGCGCCAACGCTGATTGCGGCCGTCAGCCGCGCGTAGCTCACATCATCACCGAAAGCGACGTGACCCGCCGACAGCGGTGTGGCCTGCTTGTCGGTGTCTGCCTCATTGGTGCGCAGAACATAGAGGTGCTGGTCGCCGAATTCGCGGCGGTAACGGTGCGCAGCGAGCACATTGAGTTCCGGCTGCGAGGACAGCGCCAGCAGCCGGCCCAGCCCGACCAGGTCCAGCCGGCGGTCGGCATACTCCGACACTGCACTGCCGTAAAATGTCGACAGGCCCTGCATGCGCGCCGCCCTGATATTGCTCCAGTTGGTATCACACAGCAGGGAATCGTAATCCTTGTTCTGTAATGCTTTGGCGATTACCCGCGCAACCGGGTTGGCGCCGACAATCAGAAAACCCCGTGGTTCCGGTTCGGCAACGCCGAGTGCGCGCGCCAGCATCCCGGCAGTGGCACTTTGCAACACCACGGTGGCAATAATTATCATGAAAGTCAGTGGTACCAGCAGTTCAGCCTGCGGATAGCCGGCTGCCTGCAGTTTCATGGCGAACAGGGCCGCGACGGCGGCCGCCACGATGCCGCGCGGTCCTATCCAGGCCAGCAGCGCCCGCTCCTGCCAGCGCAAATGCGTGCCACGCGTCGCCAGCGCTATTTTGAGCGGGCGAGCGAAAAACTGCATCGCCAGGAATACGCCGACAGCACCCCAGCCCAACTGCTGTATCTGCGAAAAATCGATGCGTGCCGCCAGAATCACGAACAGGGCGGATATCAGCATCAGCGACAGGCTTTCCTTGAAATCGAGGATGTGCTCGATCGACACCTTTTTCATATTCGCCAGCCACATTCCCATGACGGTAACGCTAAGCAGGCCGGCCTCGGCTGCTACCGCGTTGGACAAGGCGAAGACCGCCACCACCAATGCCAGTACGGCAACGTTGTGCAGGTAAACGGGAAACCAGTGACGGCGCAACGCGAGCCCCATCAACTGGCCGCTCGCGGCACCGAACAGCAGTCCGACGCCGATGATCCTGGCGAAGCTCAACAGTGTATGTCCCAGCGCTGCGCCGCCCTGCCCGGAAATGATGAACTCGAACACCAGCACTGCCAGCAGGGCACCGATCGGATCGATCACAATGCCTTCCCAGCGCAGGATGCTGGCGATGTGGGCGGTCGGCCGCACGGTGCGCAGCAACGGCACTATTACCGTGGGCCCGGTCACTACCGTGAAGGCACCGAACAGCACCGCGAGTTCAAGCGGGAATTTCAGCAGGTACCAGGTGACATACGCCACCACCACCCAGGTCACCAGCAGGCCGCTGGTGACCATGCGACGTACCACGTTCTCCAGGCCGGCAATTTCGGCGAACTTCAGCGTCAGGCTGCCCTCGAACAGGATCACCGCAACCGAAAGCGACACCATCGGAAACAGTAAATTGCCGAACAGTTCATCGGGCCGAATCCAGCCACTAACCGGTCCCGCGACTATACCGGCCAGCAACAGAAACAGGATGGCCGGCAACTTCACCCACCAGGCGAACCACTGGCAGGCGGTTGCCAGCACCACGATCCCGGCGATCGCGAAAAGCGCGTGTTCCTCCATTGTCCGATATCATTCCCGGGGAGATGTCTGCAGAAGGGCGCCCCACACTGTATTGTAGCGGATCGGCATCCTGTTATATTGCCTCTCCCCAACACCCTCCAGGAGGGTGTTGTAAAAGTC
>CBFDBP010000011.1:0-30546 GCA_965603065.1 uncultured Gammaproteobacteria bacterium | reverse complement strand
TTAGCTGTAGATCAGCTCGGACCAGCGTTTTTGCTCGATCATCTCCTCTCGCATCCAGCGCCAACGGACTTCGGAGCCGGTGACCTTGGCCATGGCCCGGTAGAAATCCTCGGCCGTTTTCGGTAGGCCGGCAAGATAGACGTGGGTCTTGGGGTCCTGCATCAGTGTCCAGATTTCCTCCGCGTTATCATCCAGCAGCTGGCTCAGGCCGTTGTCCTCTCTATTCATCCAGGGCCGGTTGCTCAGGCCCTCAAACGCTTTGAAAGTCTCCTTGTCGTAATAATTGGCGAGGTCATTCTTGAGATCGTTCTGATAGAGCTTCTCGGTACCCGAACGGGCACCATAGAAAAGTCGCACCTTGCCCAGCCAGCGCGGCTGTTTTTCGTAGATGTGCTGGATGAATGCCCGGAAGGGCGCAATGCCGGTACCGGTGCCTATCATCAGCAGATTGGCGTCGTTACAATCGGGCATACTGAAGGCATCACCATAAGGCCCGGTGAAGGTGATCTTTTCCCCGGGTTTGGCGTCACACAGATAGTTGGAAGCCAGTCCCGGGTACTCTTCGCCGCTGACTTCGTCGATATAGAAACAGCGCCTCACGCACAGCTCGATGTCGACATCGCCGTTTTCATCCGGGCGGGGCGTATTGGCGATGGTGTAAAGCCGGAAGTGCCCTTTATGGCCGTAGGCGTGTGTGCCGGGCACCATGACGCCGATATTCTGGCCCTCCACATAGATAAGGCGGGCGTGTGGAAGCGTCAGCAGGATGCTGCGAACCTCCGGGGTGTCTTTCGGGGTAATGCGGTGGTTTTCCTTGACCACCGCTTCACACGCACGACTTACATCGTAGTTGCTCAGCTGCGTCATGCTGTCATCCTCCTGCTTTTCATTATAGACCTGTAGCCGAATGCTCAGTCTATGTATTTAACCTGACAAAAAATCCTGGCGCAGCAGCACTCCTGGCAACGCCTATTTCCCTTTACTGCATTGGTCGCGATTACTGCACGAACAGCCTGCCCCGCAGCCGCTGCCTTCCTCTTTTGCCGGACCGAACTGTGGATGCCGGGCAGCGAAGTTGCGCGCACCCTGCTGGACCAGTATCCAGCCTACCAGCACCAGCAGTATCAGGCCGGTGGCGAGCAGGTAATCAACCATGCTGCCCACCCAGTCCGGCGAATCCCATGAATGCCAGTGATAACAGCCCCGCCAGCATCAGCGTCAGGGCGGCGCCCTGGCTGACATTGGGTACGTTGGCCAGTTCCAGCCGCTCGCGCAGGCCGGCCATCAGGGTCAGTGCCAGGGTGAAGCCAACGCCAGCACCGAGGCTGAATGCCAGGCACTGCAGAAAGTCGTAGTCACGGAAAGTCTGGAACAGCGCCACACCGAGGATGGCGCAGTTGGTGGTGATCAGGGGCAGAAAGATGCCCAGCGCGCGGAACAGTGCCGGACTGAATTTCTTCATCGCCATCTCCACCAGTTGCACGGCGGAAGCGATGACTGCGATATAGCAGATCAGACGCAGGAACTGGATGTCGAAGCGTACCAGCAGCCAGTTGATGGCGTAGGCACTGACCGAGCTCACCAGCATCACGAAAATGACGGCAAGGCCCATGTTCCAGGCGGTATCGCGCTTGGCCGAGACCCCCAGAAACGGGCAGATGCCAAGAAACAGGGCCAGCACAAAATTGTTGATGACCGCGGCGTTCAGAAAAATGAAAGTCAGGGAATCAGCTGCCACGGGCGCTTGCTCCTTGTTGTTCCATCAGCTTGCGTTCGCGGTATTGCCGGTACCAGTTGAACAGCAGCAACCAGCCACCCAGTACGAAGAAACCACCCGGGGGCAGGATCATCACCACCCAGGGCTGGAAGTTCTCCGCGAACAGGGGGAATCCAAACAGACTGCCGGCGCCGAGGATTTCCCGCACGCTGCCCAAGCACAGCAAAGCGATGGTGAAGCCGACGCCCATGCCCAGGCCGTTGACAATAGTGGCGCTGAGGCGTTGTTTTGACGCGTAGGCTTCCGCACGTCCCAGGATGATGCAGTTGACCACGATAAGCTGGATAAAAGCGCCCAGGGCATTATAGAGGTCCAGGCTGATGGCCTGGATGCTGTAATCCACAATGGTGACAAAGGTGGCGATAATGACGATGTAGGTGGCAATACGCACCTGTTTGGGAATCAGCTTGCGGAACAGCGAAACCAGGCTGCTCGAACAGAGCAGGACGAAGGTCGTCGCCAGCCCCATGGCCAGCGCGTTGATGGCGGAGTTGGTGACGGCCAGCACCGGACACATACCCAGCAGCATCACGAATACCGGGTTCTCTTCCCACAGTCCGCGCAGGAAGGTGTCCGCTGTGATTTTCTCTTCCTGGTTAGGCGGGCTCATTGTTTCTCCCCGCCGGCATCCTGCAGTCGATCCAGGTCAGCCATGATTTTCGGTACCATCCGTTGCGCGCTGTCGTTGAGCATACGCGCTACCGCCCGCGAGGAAATGGTTGCTCCGGAAATGGCGTCGATCTGCCAGGGTTCGGTTTTGGTAGCGTGTTTCACCATGATAATCTCGTTCGCCAGAGCGCTGCCGTCGGTTTTGAGCCGGGCATCGAGTTCGACAAAATTTTCCTGGAACACGGGATCCTTGGAAATCTTGTCACCGATCCCCGGGGTCTCAGCCATCTTCAAGACCTGGATACCGCGTATGCATTGGCAGGCGGGGTCGAAGCTGTAGAGGAGACGGATGACATCCTGGTAGCCCTGGGCGGCGGCTTCCAGCGCGACACCGCCCAGCCGACCCTGCTCGTCATAGCCGGCGTAGATGAGGGTGCCTTCGCCCGTGCTGTCGATTGCAGGAACGATGCCCTGGGCGGTGACTAAAAAGTTACGGCGTGAGACCGCCCCCGGTATCACCTTGAACAGCGCCCGTTCAATGGCGATGCGCTTGTTCTCCTCGATCAGCGGAAGCGTGATCTGGTAGGCGAGTACCACCAGGAAGCCGGATAAGCCGGCTACCAGGCCCAAGGTGCGCAGCATGGCAAAACTGGGGGTTGCCGCAACCAGTCCTTGTGTCTGCGGGGTGGTCGTCTGGTTCATGTCCGGGGTCCCTTACCGGCTGCGCCGAACACGCGCGGCTGGGTGACCGTGGCAATCAGCGGCGAGATCGCGTTACCGAGCAGGATGGCATACATCACGCCCTCGGTAAGCCCGCCGAACAGGCGGATGATCACGGTCAGCACGCCGATGAACAGACTGTAGATCCACACCCCCCGCGGGGTGACCGGCGAGGCGACCATGTCGCTGGCCATGAACACCGCGCCCAGCATAAGTCCGCCGGAGAAAAGCACGAACAGCGGATCCGGGTATTGCACCGAATCCATGAGCCAGAAGGGCAGGCTGGTCAGGGCCGCCCCCAGCAGCACGCCCACCGGGATACGCCAGTCCATCATGCGGCGGGCGGCAAGATACAATCCGCCGGCGAGGATGATCAGGGCGGAGGTCTCGCCCGCAGAGCCGGCGGTCATGCCGGTGAATAGATCGCCGGCCGGGGTGATGATCTGTTCGAATTTCTGTAACGCCAGTGGCGTGGCGCCGCTGAAGGCATCCACCCGGCTCTGCTCGATCCAGTCGCCGAGTGCCGGCGGCTGCATGAAGGGCGCCGTCAGGGTGGAAGGAATGAACTCGGTGAACCGCCTGTCAAGAAAGGCCGGTGTCCAGGTGGTGATGGCTACCGGGAAGGCGGCCTGCACAAAGGCGCGGCCGACCAGTGCCGGGTTCATGACGTTATAACCCAGCCCGCCGAACAGGGCTTTGCCCAGGCCCACGGCCACAAAAGCGGCGACGGCCGCCATCCACAGCGGGAAACCGGGTGGCAGTGTCAGGCCGAGCAGGAGTCCGGTAATGACAATACTCCAGTCGTTTACTGTGTTGGGCCTGCCGGACAGCCGGCAGAACAGGGCTTCGCCCAGTACGCAGGTCAGCGTCGTCACCATCAGCAGCGCCAGCACACTGATGCCGAAGACGTACACCGCGAAGGCGCACACCGGCAGCAGCGCATAGACCACGTTGCGCATGATCTGTTCGACCGTCACCGCCTGTTTCAGGTGTGGCGAGGTGCGCAGTTCAATCTTGAGTTTTGAATCCATCACGCGGCCTTTTCGCGGTTGATGGCCTTGGCGATACGGAAGTATTGCACCAGCGGGATGTTGGACGGGCAGACGTAGCTGCAGCAGCCGCATTCAAAACAGTCGTTGAGGTGGAACTGCTTTGCCATCGTTTCATATTCACCCTTGGCCGCCAGCAGCCCCAGGGTGGACGGGTTGAGGTGCATGGGACAGGCTTCGACACAATAGGCGCAGCGGATGCAGGGCTGGACCTTGGCTTCACGAAGGTCCGCATCGGACGCTTCCAGCAGCACCATCCCCGATACTGCTTTGGTCACCGGCACGTCGAGAGATGCCACCGACATGCCCATCATCGGACCACCGAGGATGAGTTCGTGTGCCTGCGGTGTCGAGCCGGCAAACTCCAGCAGAAAGCGCACCGGGGTGCCGACCGGCACCAGGTAGTTGCCGGGATGCTGGACGCCGGGTCCGGTCACTGTGACTACCCGTTCGATGACGCCCTGACCCACGGGCAACAAGGCACCGATCTGCGCCAGGGTACTGACGTTGAATACACTGACGCCCACCGCCGAGGGAAACGAACCGCTGGGAACACGTCGCCCGAGCAGACTCTCGATGAGCATTTTCTCGGCGCCCTGCGGGTATTTGGTCTGCACGGCGTGGACGCTGATCGGACTGTTCGCGGGGAGCCGGCCGGCGATGACGTCTACGGCATCCATCTTGTTGTCTTCGATACCGATCATGGCGCGCTCGACACCGAGGGCGCGCATGACGATGTGAATACCGGCCAGCAAATCATCGCTTCGTTCGAGCATCAGTCGGTGATCGCAGGTCAGGTAGGGCTCGCACTCGCAACCGTTGACCACCAGGGTATCAACCTTGTGTTCCGGCGGCGGCTTCATTTTGACGTGTGTCGGGAAAGCGGCGCCACCCAGTCCCACCATACCGGAGTCCTGCACCGCCTGAATGATTGCCTCCGGCGTCATGCTGTCGACGTCGCGCGGCGCGCTGTACAACACCTCCTGGCTGGAGCCCTCGTAGACGTGAATAATGATGGACTCTGTTTTAGGGCCACGTGCGCTCGGCATGAGCTGAATGCTCTCCACCACGCCGGTGGCAGGGGCATGCATGGGCGCCGAGACAAAGCCGTTGGCGCTGGCGACTGGCTCGCCCCTGACCACTTCCTGACCGGGCCTGACCAGGGGAACGGCCGGCGCGCCGGCATGCTGGGACAGTGGTACGATCAGCACCGGGGCAAATGGCAGACGCCGGATCGGCAGCCTGCAGGTCAGCTCCTTGTGCTGCTGCGGGTGGATGCCGTGTTCGAAGCTATTGCGTCGCAACAGATTCAGGATGCCCATGATCCGCCCGTGTCCTGTTCAGCGTTGGTCAGGCCTGGCAAGCGAGCGTTGTTTCCCAGCGCCGCTGTCACTGAAATTTTTCCGCCCGCTTGAGCAGTCGTTCCAGACCGCTTTCCTTGGGGTTGAACGGTGTGCCGGGGTGGATACACTCAGCGGTGCATTTCTCAGCGGCACGCACAATGTCCTTGTAGGGGCCACCCCTGGGGTTGGCAACGATGGCCTTTTTTTCGTCGTTGTAGACGAAGATTTTCGGATTGATCTGGGTGCATTCATCGCAGCTCTGGCACTCCGGTGTATCGATCCACACTGCTTCATAGCCCGCTGCAGGTGCTGCGGCTGCCGTCGCTGCGGCTTCTCCACCGGCAGGTATCCCGCCGGCGTCGAGCAGACTGGTGGCATCACCCGATGAAACCAGTGACAGCAGGCTGGCGCTGAGTTTCTGCGCCATCTCGGCGCGTGCCTGGTTGACGATGGCATCCTCGTCGACGATCTTGTCGATACCGGCCAGCGATTTGAGTTGTTTCCAGTAGTGCAGCCGGTCTTCACTGGCGCGCACCAGTTCCTCAGAGACCATGACGCGCATCAGCCGGTTCTTGCGGTCCATGCCCCAGATATAGGGAAACAGGCCCTCGCGGTCCTCTGCTTCCAGCCCGAGGAATTCGTGCAGGGGCATCATGTTCTCATTCCAGGTCTCGGGCGGCGCCTTGCGGAAGTGTTTGCGGAAGCGGCCCTCGGTGACCGCGAAGTCGGCGAAGGTCATGGGCAGTTCCATGGCCTGCGCGTTACCCTGGTCGTCCTCATACGTCAGCTGGTAGCTGGGCCAGTCGTCGTCAATGGCGGGGTTGCCGTCGAGGCTGCAGCATTCCTCGAAGGTGATGCCTGCGTCCGGGTCGAAACGGAATAAGGGGTAGGCGCGCGACTCCACAGCCAGCTTGTTCTGGGTTTCCGAGGCATTATCGCCGATACCGTGCTCCGGCTGGCAGGCGGCGTAAATGTTGAACAGGGTGGGGCGACGGCTGTTGAGGCCTTCGATGTAGCCTTCCAGCAGGTGCGTCATATTGGCGATCGAACCCTGCAAGACGTAGGCGTTGCGGTGCGCCATGCCGATCAGCCCCAATTCCTTGCGTATTTCCGCTTTGCCCTTTCCGACCTTGCCGTAGGCCGCCATGTCCGAAACCTGGCCGGTGAATCCCGAGGTACACGCCTGGCCACCGGTGTTGGAGTAGACCTGTGTATCCAGTACCATGATTTTAATCGGCATTTGGGTCATCAGTACGCGCGACAGGTTCTGGAAGCCGATGTCGTACATGGCGCCGTCGCCACCAATCGATACCACCGGTGGACACAGCAGCCACTCTTCGTCACTGAATTTCTGCCAGTCGAAGTAGGTGAAGAATTCATCGTGTTCCTGCACCTTGTATTCACCGGCCAGCTCCAGCTCGGCCTGGCGGATGGCTCTGAAACCATCCGCCATTTTGGCCATGTGGCCCTGAAATACGCCCAGCGCGATCGAGGGCGAGTCCTGGAACAGATGATTGGCCCACGGGAAAGGGTAGGGGTTGTAGGGGTAGGTGGAACCCCACACCGACGTGCAGCCGGTGGCGTTGATAATACCCATGTCGGCCCGCCCCTGGCGGGTCTGTCCTTCCGTATACAGCCATTTGAGATGGCGCAGTTTTTTCAACAGGTCGGTGGTGGTTTTCAGCCACTCGGTGTCCACCGGTTGGGCGGCGTGTGCGCTGTCCAGCGATTCGGATAATTCCGACAGGGTCAGGTCGCTGTTTTTATGCGATTCCAGCACCTCGGTGATGACGGCGGTATCGGTGAAATCCATGCTTTCCGCCAGCTTCAGGCGGAGGTGGCGTTCCAGACGTTCGCTGAGGTCGTCGATCCTGGCCAGATGTTTCTTTACCCGCGGCTGCATCAAAGCGGTTACCGTCGCGGTGAACAGGTGGATAACGCTCTTTTCACCGCAGCCCAGGCAGGCCCCGTCGCCGCACACCAGTGCACCGTAGTTGCGCTTGTCCAGCAGCAGGGTTTCCAGTGCACCGATACGCTCGTCCAGGTCATCTATGCGAATGAACTCCGGCCGGGTGGTGGGCAGATTCAGCCAGAAGTCCCAGTCCTGACGCAGCCGGTCGATGCTCTCGGGTGTCTGCGGTGTGGCCACCAGCGCGTCGTCGTTGCACGCCTCGATACATTCCATACAACCTTTGCAGGTGTAGGGGTTGATGGTGATGGAAAACAGGCCGCCGCTGTTTTGCGACTTTTTCTCACGATTGAGGTAGTAGGGTTTGGTGATCGAGAACTGGAAGTCACCGATGGTCTCCCTGAACCAGCCCAGCTCCTCTTCCAGGCGCTCTTTGTTTTCGTCCTCCAGCTCGGAATCCGACAGCGCTGCCAGCAGCGACTGTTCCAGCAGCTTGTCGACTTCGGCGCTTTCGCCCACCGGTTCGATCAGGGCGCGCAGGCGTTTCTCCACGTCGCGTGCGGCGCGGCGCAGATAGACCGTCGGTTGTCCGCGGGTCTCGATGCGTGAAATCGTGGTTTCAAACACGTCGCTGATGCTGTTCACCAGGCCGGGGATGGCACTGTCCGGACAAACGCTGAAGCAGTTGCCACAGGCGGTGCAGTTTTCTGCTACATATTCCGGATATTCAAAGCGGATCTGCGTCATGTCGCGGAAAACGCCCGTAGAGGCTGGAATGATACCCAGTCCGATATAGGGGTCCGCCAGGTTCTCTTCACCGTGACCGCTGATGTAGAAGCTGCCGGTCTGTTCCCAGAACCGGTGTACGTCTGAAATGCCGCCGTCCGCCTCCGGTAGCTGCTTGAGCATGATGGGCAGTCCAGCCGCTTTACGCTGCGGCTCGTGGCTCGTGGCGCCCAGCTTTTTGTCGGTGATTTCATGAATTTCATCGAAGCCGCGTCGCACCACGCGCAGGTTGTCCTGGACGATGCGTTCGCCCTTGTTGCCGAACTTGTAGCGCAACTGTTTGTCGATGGCTTCGAACAGGCCGGTTTCGTCCAGATTGGCCTTCTCCATCAAGGGTGAGGCGGCAAAGAAAGCACCCTGGAAAGCGTTGCCCTGCATGCGGTACTGCAGGTCGGGATTGGAAGCTTCCTCACGGGCGATTCTGAAACCGTCCAGGAAATACACCTTGAATTCATTATCGATAATGGCCTGCCGCGCGTGGCGCGGAAAGCTCGCCCACAGTTCATCCGCCTGTTCGAGGCTGCTCTGGATGATGAAAACACCGCCTTTCTTGAGTCCGTACAGGGGATTGGAGTGGCTGAATACATTCGGGTCCGGCGACATCACCACATCCACGAAGTGATATTCGCAGTTCAGGCGGATCGGTTCCGGCGCCGCCGAGAGGTAATAGGTGGTCGGCTGGCCTTTCTTTTCAGAGCCGTACTTGGGATTCGCCTTGATATCGAAACCCAGCAGGTCGAACAGAGTCATGGCGAGGTTCTTGCCGGTGGTAATGGCGCCCCAGCCACCCACCGAGTGCATGCGTACGGTGATGGAACCTTCCGGTGTCAGGTTGGGATTTTCGCTGCCGCGGATCGCCAGGTTCCTGATCTGCGGATAGGCATCGATCAGCTTCTGCTGGTAGATCTCCTGCTTGGGCGTGCCGGCCTGGTCGTGAATGAAATCGACCGACAGGTAGAAAAACGGTTTCTGTTTGCCGTCCGGCAGCATGTTCTCGATGGCGGCGAGCAGGGCTTCGGGTTGCAGATCACGACTGCCGAGGCCGTAACAGCCCGAGTACAGTCGCGGCATGTCCTCCAGGCGGTAATTCGCATAGTCCGGATAGGGCTTATGCGCTTCACCCGCCAGCTGGTTTTCAAGGCACTTGGTCAGGCTGGCACGTACTTCACGTATCAGCGGCAGGTCTTCGGCGAGCGGCTGGTCGACACGCTCCAGCACCACTACACCCTTTCTGTTTTTCAGCATGTTGCCGATCAGATCGCCGGGAAACGGCCGGTACACGGTGATATTGACAACCCCCACCTTGATGCCGCGCGACTGGCGCAGGTAATCGGCCACTGCCTCCGCCTGCACGATCATACTGCCTTGGCCGACGATCAGGTACTCGGCGTCTTCCAGGCGGTAGCCACTGAGGCGCTGGTAGCGCCGGCCGGTGAGCTGGTAAAACTCATCCATAACCTGCTCGGTGATGGCGGCAACATGGTCAAAGAAATACGGGCGTTGTGCGACCACAGACTGCATGTAGGAGTCCTGGTTCTCCACCGGTCCGGCCAGCATCGGGTTGTCCACGGTCCACAGTTCCGGTATGCGTCGGCGCGTCTCGCCGTACAGCAGGCGCTGGGCCGGTGTCGGGCAGTCGATAATGTCCTCCGGGCGACCCAGGAACTCGGCGATCAGTTCCCGCTCGGGAACCTGCAACGGCTCTATGAGGTGCGTGGTCAGAAAGCCGTCCTGGGCGACCACCGCCGGTGTCAGAGACAGTTCGGCGAGTTTGCGGCCGATCAGGTTGAGGTCGGCGGCCTCCTGGGCATTCTTGCCCATCATCTGGGAAAAGCCGGTATCGTCTATGCAATGGTAGTCATCGTGGCCGCAATGGACGTTAAGACTGGATTTGGTCATCGCCCTGCAGCCCATGTTCAAAACATAGGGCAGGCGCTTGCCGACGGCAGCGTACAGGGATTCGTGCATATAGGCGATGCCCTGCGCCGAGGAGAAATTGCTGGCGCGCAAGCCGGACATGGACATGCCGGCAGTGACGGCGGCCGCGGCGTGTTCGCCTTCGGGTTCGACAAAGATCAGCGGGCGCCCCGACACGTTGATATGTCCCTTGGCGGCTTCCTCCGCCCAGTACTCGCCCATTTGCGTCGAGGGTGTTATCGGGTAGGCACCGGCTGCGTCGGAAGATTCCCGCTCGCACATGATGACGGCGGTGTTGCCGTCCATCGCCATCCGCTTGCCGGGATATTTGAATTGTTGCGGTTCAGTTTTCTTCAACATTGCCACTGTGTCTCATTTTGTCGATCACGATGATTAAGAGGAACCGGTACTGAAAAGACAGTAGCGGTTTCGTGGGTGCCCGGCAAACCTGCTGGTTGTCAACGGGAGCGTAACACTGCAGCGGGCCGCTGCTCAGTCGATGGGTAGCGCCTCCTTGCGAACTATCTTTATTGCCTCCTTGCCCTTGCGCATGCCGGCCTGATCATCCAGCCAGACAATGGCGCCGGTCGGGCAGCGCTCGATGGCCAGCCTGGAGGCAAGGCTGTTTCTGGAATAATCGATCACCGCGAGGTTATTTTCAAGCGTAATGACGCCGTCGGGGGCATCCGCCGCACAGCGGCCGCAGGCGGTACACAACACGGCGCACTCGGCCTCCGCTTCCTGCCCCTTCTCCTGATTCTTGCAGGCCACCCACAGCCGGTGGCTGACGGGGTGCAGGGAAAACAGATCGCGTGGGCAAATATCCACGCAGTCCCCGCAGGCGGTGCATTTCTCTGTGTCGACAACCGGCAGCCCGTGCCGGTCCATAACAATTGCGTCAAAATCACAGACCTGCCCACAATCGCCGAATCCGAGACAGCCCCAGACACAGCCTTTCCCGCCACCCGAGATCAGTGCAGCGGCCCGGCAGCTATCGAGGCCGGAGTAACTGGCGTGCATACGGGCGACGTGACTGCCGCCTGCACAGGCAAGCCGCGCCACGCGTTTTTCCTCTGCTCCGAGTTCCACACCCAGAAACGTGGCAATCATAGCATTCATATCCGGCGAGTTGACGGTGCATTTACCCGGCTGCAGCTCACCTTGCACCAGCTTCTCCGCAAACGCCCGGCAACCGGCCGTCCCGCAGGCACCACAGTTGGCGTGCGGGAGCATGTCTTCGACCTCGTCGATGCGCGGATCTTCGTACACGAACAGTTGTTTGTTGGCTATTGCCAGAATCGCCGCAAGAAGCAGCCCCAACAATGCCATGAACGCGACTGCGATTGCGATGCTGGTGAATGATGCCACCGAATTACCGCCTGTAATACTGCATAGAAAAATCCCGTTCCCGGCGGCTATTGTGCCAGTAAACCCCGCCCACCGCACAGGCAGCAACTGAAATGATGGCGCCCACTTGAATTTATATCACAACATTGAGATCCTTTGGTAATTGTCGGTCAAGGCTGGCAAATCTGATGTTTGCCGCGATTGTGACCCACGTCAGTATATTTACCGGCCGGAGCCGTTAAGCTTGTTTCCCGCTGCGCCATGCCAGCATGGCGGGAGAGGATTTTTTTAGCAATGTAAGGAGATAGATCTATGGCAATTACCACTAAGCTCAGTCAACTGATCAGGAACAGCCGCGATGAAAAGGAAATTGAACGGTGGATTTTTTCGCTGACTCCGCTCGGAGTTGCGTTCGTTTTCTTTTTTATCTTCCTGTTACCGATGGATATAGCCAATAAAAATACCATTTTAGTCACCGGTGCCGCAGCGGGCTTTGCCGGCTTGCAGAGTTACTGGATATATCGTGGCTGGCGTCGTAATGAGGGCAGTACCGTATTGCTGGGTATTACCGGTATTGGATTGACATTTGGTGCTGTCTGGTTGTATCTGTCGCTGATATAACTCCCTGCAGGCGGGCCGGCCTGTCAGCGTAAGCGGGCCGGCCCGTCAGAATAACCCCATTTTGCCGGGCCACCAGGAGGGAACGGTGCGGTGACTAAACAACCGGCAAACGCCGGCGCTCCCGGTTCCCGGTTCAGCGTCGAGATACAGCCTGTTCTCCCGGAGCGTTTCAAACGCCTGGAAGAGCTTGCCAACGACCTGTATTACAGCTGGAACCGGGGGGTAAGGGGTTTGTTCCGGCATCTGGATGAACAATGCTGGAACGCCTGTTGGCATAATCCAAGGGTTTTCCTGCGGCGGGTGCGCCAGCACAAGCTGAATGAGGCGGCCAGCGATCCTATTCTGCTCGCTGAGTATCGTCACGTACTGGCAGCATACGATACCTACCACGAGGACAAACCGACCACCTCGATCGACAAGTACCTGGACCGGGATACGGATCTGGTCGCCTATTTCTCCCTGGAGTTCGGTTTCCACGAAAGCATGCCGATTTATGCCGGTGGCCTGGGCATACTCGCCGCGGATTACTGTAAGGCGATGAGCAATCTGTGGGTTCCGTTTGTCGGGGTGGGGTTGCTCTACCGGCAGGGTTATTTTACCCAGCATATCGACTGTAATGGCGAGCAGGTCGCGGTATACCCGAATACCGACCCATGCGACCTTCCCGTGCTTCCGGTGCTGGATGGTAAAGGTGCCGGGATTTACGTCCATGTCGATTTGCCCGGCCGGCTGCTGGAACTGCGGGTCTGGCGCGCCAAGGTGGGGCAGATTCAGCTCTATCTGCTCGACAGCGACCTGCCCGAGAACGCCCCCCAGGACCGCCTGATCACCGCACAACTCTACGGCGGTGATGGTCACATGCGCCTGCAGCAGGAAATTGTACTGGGTATCGGTGGTGTGCGGGCGTTGCGCGCTCTGGGATTAAAGCCCACGGTCTGGCATATCAATGAAGGGCACGCGGCATTTCTCATCCTGGAGCGCTGTCGTGAGTGGATGCACCGGGGCATGGATTTTGAAAGCGCCCTCGAGCTGGTCGCCTCGCGTACCGCGTTTACCACCCATACACCGGTGGCTGCCGGACACGATGTTTTCCAGAACGATGAGATCCACAGTGCCTTTGGCGGGCTGATTGCCGAACTCGGTATTCCGCCGTCGCGCCTGTATGAATTAGGCGCCGTTCCGGATACGCCAAACAGCTTCTCGATGACCAGCCTGGCGCTGCGCGGTTCGCGTTTTCGTAACGGTGTCAGCCGCATTCACGGCGATGTCGCCTCAGACATGTCTTCTTATATCTGGCCGGAACTGCAGGCAGCGGAAAACCCGATGGGGTACGTCACCAACGGTGCCGATATCGATACCTATCTGGCTGCACCCTGGGTTGCGCTTTTTGAAATGTACATGGGCGGTGGCTGGCGGGCAAAGCTGACCGATCCGGTCTTCTGGCAGCAATTTATCGACACTATTCCCAATCAAGTCTTTCTCAGCGTACGTCATCTGCTCAAGACTTCAATGCTGGACGACGTCAGACGCCGGGCACTGATGCAATACGAGCGCTGTCCTGCAACCAGGTCCATCGCCGATCGGCTGACAGCCAGCCTC
The DNA here is from genome assembly GCA_965603065.1 of uncultured Gammaproteobacteria bacterium. Taxonomy (GTDB): domain Bacteria; phylum Pseudomonadota; class Gammaproteobacteria; order DSM-19610; family DSM-19610; genus Thiogranum. The sequence goes on along the minus strand of CBFDBP010000011.1, from coordinate 16,869 downwards.
AGCAGCCGGCACAAGGACACGCTGGTGATCGGCTTTGCGCGCCGTTTTGCAACCTATAAACGCGCGACCCTGGTGTTCCGGGACCTGGAGCGTCTGGCGCGCCTGGTCAACGATCCTGAGCGTCCGATCATGTTCGTGTTTGCCGGCAAGGCGCATCCGAACGACTGCCCCGGGCAGCAATTGCTCAAACAGGTGTTCGATATCAGTCTGCGCCCCGAGTTCCAGGGCAAGGTGATCCTGCTGGAAAACTACAACCTGTCCATGACGCGCGAACTGTTGCCCGGTGTGGATGTCTGGCTGAATAACCCGGAGTACCCCATGGAGGCGTGCGGCACTTCAGGCATGAAGGCGGCGATCAATGGTGTCATCAATGTCAGCGTGCTGGATGGCTGGTGGGCCGAAGCCTGGAACGGGGAAAATGGCTGGGGATTGACCCCCTACGTGGAACTTGACGCAGAGGCCAGGGAACGCCAGGAAGCGGAAGAGTTGCTGAATACACTCGAATACCAGGTGATTCCCTCTTACTACACGCGAAATGCAGAGGGCGAGCCCGAGGACTGGGTGGCGAGGTCCAAGGCTTCGATGAAAACGGTACTGCCCAATTTCAATACCATACGCATGGCGATGGATTATCTGCGAGATTTGTATGGACCGGCCAGCAGGGCAGGGTTGCGGCTGCGTGAGGACCAGGGCAGCGGTGCCAGGGAACTTGCACGCTGGAAAAATAAAATTGCCCAGGAATGGCATGGTGTACGGGCGCAGCTGGCCAGGCCGCTGGCGACCGCGATTCACTCGGGTAAACCGCTATTGATTGATGTCGACGTTGATCTCAATGGTCTGGGCTCGGATGACCTTGTCGTCGAGTGTGTGTTGGGAGCAGAAACCGAGTCTGGTGAATTCAGCGCGACTCACAGCATCCCATTTGCGCTGCTGGAGCCGGTCATTGATGGAAAAGCGTCGTATCACTGCAAGCTGTTCGAGGACGAACAGCTGTGTTCAGCGGGCGGCCTGCAGCATTTCAAGGTTCGAATCTATCCCTATCATCGCGTATTGAGTCATCCACTGGAATGCGGTCGCATGCTCTGGTTGTAGCATCGGAAAAGTCTCGATTGATGCCGGCCGGCGTCCGAAAATGGTGTCTGATGAGAGCCCGGATTCGCAAGACGCGGCCCGGCCTGGATGCTTTGAAACAAATGACCGGGGTATTACAATAGCGGGAAGTCGATTTCAGGCGGCAAGATTTGATTTTATGGATATTACCCTCACTGTTCACGAAGCGCGCGTCATTGGCTGTTTGATTGAAAAGGAAATCACCACGCCTGACCAGTATCCACTGTCGTTGAATGCCCTCACCAACGCGTGTAACCAGAAAAGCAACCGCGAGCCGGTGCTGGCGCTGGATGAATCTACCGTCCAACAAACACTCGATGAGCTCATCAAAAAGCGCTTGGTACTCGATAAGTCCGGCTTTGGCAGTCGCGTCGTGAAGTACCAGCACCGGTTCTGCAATAGCGAATTCGGCAGCCTGAAATTTTCGGAACAGGAACTGGGTATTATTTGTGTACTGCTGCTGCGCGGTCCGCAGACACCCGGCGAATTGCGTACCCGAACCAATCGCCTGTGCAAATTCAGTGATGTGCACGAGGTCGAGTCCGCACTCGTGCAACTGATGGAACGCGATGACGGGCCTTTTGTTGTCAGGCTGCCCCACGAAGCGGGCAAAAGGGAGTCGCGTTATGCGCACCTGTTCAGCGGTGAGGTGCAGATAGCGGATAGTTCGCAGCACACGGGTACCCGGTTGCCGCTTTCTGAACCCGACCATGACCGGTTTGATCAACTGGAACAGCTTGTCAGCGAGCTTCGACAGGAACTGGAGCGACTCGAGGCCAGGATTGGCCGGCTTGAGTCCGGAGGGATAGCCGGGTAAATTAGTACAACGATGTTTCAGAAGTTCAGCGCAGAAGGATGCCGAAATGACATATCTTAAGACCATAGCGTTTTTCATTGCTTTAACGTTACAAGGTGCAACATCGCTGGCTGCTGAAGCAGTACTTTCCAGCGACTACCTGCAGGGAAAGTGGAGTGAAGGCGGAAAACAGGGCTGCACTTCAGAGCGCGCTGGTTACGTGATCTTTCACAACAACCGCACCCTGGAGGCGGGTTACGGTCAAACGGTCAGTGCTGTCGGGTTCTGGGAACTGGGCGAAGGCACCGTGACTCTGCATTTGCTGGTTTCGCCCACCACCAGCGGCGGCGGACATCCCTTTTATCAGCAAAGGTATTACTATCAGTACATGTCCCCCAAAATGCTGAGCCTGCAGGCGGACAGCTTCGAATACACACATGATACCGGTGCCCAGGCAGGCGAAAAGACAACGCTGACAAGGTGTCAGTGATAGGGATCAGTTATCAAGGCAAATCAATTCAGTCTATCTGATCTATATCACCCAGCCCCAGACGGCAGCCATTCTGCATTGCTTCGGTCTTGATCGTGCGTATCAGTTGATCCAGTCGTTCCTGCTCCCGACTCACGTCGCAGGATTGGAGTTGAGCGGCGTCGAGCAAGTCCTCGAGCCGGGATTCGAGCCATTCCAGCTTGCGGCTGCAATCCACAATAGTCTGCGTCGATGCATTGATTTCCTTCTGCAGCGAGCGCAGCGATTGCCGGGATCTATGGATATAGGAGAGCAGCTGTACCAGGATGGCGAACCCGAACAGAACGCTTAAAATCCACAATGGCTCGTTCATGGCAGCACATTCCCCTGGTTGGTGGGTGTGTTGACGTGTCTTTTGTCTCCGCTCATGCCGGCTCGCGGCCCTCACCCTGCGCGTATTTGTGCGAGGCTTCGGCCATCTCCAGTGTCTCGGCAATCCGCGTGTAGCCCTTCATCAGAGCAATTGTCAGCGCCGACTCGCCCTGGTTGTTAGCCAGTTTCGGATTAGCACCATTTTGTATCAGGATCTGTACCATATCGGCGTAACCCTTCTCGGCGGCAAGCATCAGGGGAGACTGCCCGGCCTCGTTGCGCACATTGACGTCTGCTCCCATGGCGATCAAGCGGTATGTCCAGGCGAGATTGCCACGCTCCACGACTCTGAACAGCGCCTTTACATTTTGTGATGCGCCACCGTTAGCGGGGGTATCCTGATCCTTCACGCTGATTGTACGGTAGGCCAGTGAAAGCAACAGCATGATTGCTATAGTGGCCAGAATGACCCCGTAACCAAGCTTGAAATAGCCGTCCAGAATCCAGGGGATACCTGATCCCACCAGTAACATACTGATGGCTATAACGATCGGCAGGGGCACATAGCGTACCAGAGTAAAGACCAGCAATACGCACAGAATAATCTGCGGAGTGGCCGGAGTCACCGGCACCACCGCCTGGAATTCAGCGGGTATATTTGCGGCGACGCTAAGCCCGAATACGCAGGCAATCAGCAACCACTCTGCGCTTGAATACCTCATAAGGTGACTTCCCTGCCTCTGTAAAGAATTGGACGGTAGTGACGTTTTGCCGCCATGCGTCCTGCGCCTGTAACGGCCGGATTCGCAATTGTTTGAATGTGCGCCGGATAAACGGCTATAAAGAAGCGCCGCCGGCAGACGATAAGCATAAATACTGTTGCTGCAAACAGGGTATGGACACTGATGCACCGAAAAAAAGTAACAATAGAAACATCCTCGGAATTTCTGCGCCTTGCGCTGCCATTCATGTCGCGCTACAGCGTACCGGTCACGCCGCAAAACTACGCGGTCTGGTATGAATACGTTGCCGGTATCAATGTGCCGCTGAAGGAGGCTATCGACCCGCTGGTCGCTGCGGACGAGCAGATCGACGAGGACGTCACAGCCGATCTTTTCCGCAGATTCGTTGACCCGACTGACATGGGACGCTTCGAGGAGGCGCAACAGGCGTTGCGGTCGCTGGCCGAATCGGTGACGTCCTCGCTGGTCTCGGCCAACGGCGAGGTCTCGAAATACGAAGAGTCGTTGAAGGTGTGTGCATCGCAGCTCAACGACAACATCAACCCGGAAGAAATCAAGTCCCTGGTCTGCAGCCTCGAAGAGAGCACCGGTCGCATGAGCGCCGGCAACCAGGATCTGCAGCAGCACCTGGAGGAAAGTCGGCGCGAAGCCGAAGCGCTGCGCGAGGAACTGGTCAAGGCGCGCGCCGAGGCCAAGACCGATGTACTGACCGGGCTCGCCAACCGCAAGGGCTTCGACGAGGCGATCGACAAGCTCCAGGGTGCACAGGATCAGGCACTAAGCGATGCCTGTTTACTCATCTGTGATATCGACAAGTTCAAGAACATCAACGATACCTACGGTCACCTGTTCGGCGACAAAGTCATCAAGGCTGTTGCTGATGCCCTGGCGAAGCAGACCAAGGGCAAGGACCTCGTGGCTCGCTTCGGCGGCGAGGAATTTATTGTGCTGCTGCCGGAGACGGACATCGATGGTGCGTTTGCAGTTGCGGAGTCGATCCGCACCTCGATCGAAAGAGGCCGGGTGGTGAATCCCAGGACCGGCGAAGAAATTCGGCGCGTTACCATTTCGATTGGCGTCACGCGCTTTGTCATGGGTGAAGATGTCAAGGAAACCATTTCGCGTGCGGACGAGGCCCTGTACGCCGCAAAAGAGAACGGTCGCAACCGGGTGGAGGTGAATCCAGCCGCGGACAACATCAAGGCCGTCAGTCAATAGGCACAGATTCAAAATAGCTGCCCGACCATTTCCACTGCTGTAGCGCGTTGCGCTATGAGCGCATCCGCCGCTGTGGATTGGCTGCGCTCGCGGATTTCACTGCGTTGTTCGCAACTTATTTTGCCGAGCCGGGACCACCGCTGTGGACGGTTTCGTAATACAGCTTTTCGAGTTCGCGTTTGTGCATGGTTTCCTCGTATGACAGGTACTCGAACAGGTCGTGTATCGGCCCGGCTTCGGTGCTGTCTGCAAGTTCCCGATATTGTTTCATGGCGGCATCTTCACGGCCCACGGCGTATTGCAGGATGGCCTGATCATCCGGGTTGTCGCCCAGTTCCGGCAGCTGTATGTAATCGGAAAAGCGGCGGTCTTCCACCGGTGTCTGGATTTTGTCATGAATCTGGTTTTCGATATCCGGGTTTTTCGCCAGCTTGGTGAATAGTTCGTAGTGCTCTTTTTCCTCGTCGGCCAGTTCCTCCACCAGGTAGCGCAGGTTCTTGCTGACTTTCGGGATCAGATTGGTATAAAACTCGAATGCCGATTTCTCGAAAGAGGTTGCGACCTCCAGGATCTCACCGAGGGTTTGTCTGGATTTGATGCGGTTATAGGCGGTGCTGTGGCCTTCGTCGTGTTCACTCATTGTCTTTCTCCCTGTGCCGCGGCGAGGTGTTTCTCGATACTGGCGGCCACACGGTGTCCGTCGGCCACGGCGTGTACCACGTCGGGCCCGAACACCATGTCACCCGCCGACCACAGCCAGGGCTCGGAGCTGCGGCCATCCGGTTCGACCTTCAGACGGCCACGGTTCCACTCCAGGCGTTCGGTCAATTCATCGCCGAACAGTGAAATGTCGGTCATCTGGCCGATGGCCTCGATCACCATGTCAGCGGAGTGTATCTGTTCGTCGCTGTCGTCGTAGCGGGGTGCGAAGCGCCCGTCGTCGTCAAAGATGGATACCACGCGCAGTGTCATCAGGCCGCTTAACTGGCCGTTATCGTCTATGACACATTGTTTGGGACCCCGGCTGTCGAATATCTCGATGCCTTCCTCGCGCGCCTCCCCGATTTCTTCAGGATCGGCGAGGAAATGTTCGAAGTCTTCCAGTGCCGTGACGGTGATATGGATTTCGCCGTATTTTTCCTTCTGCAGGCGTGCCAGGCTGCGGGCAATATCCATGGCCACGTTGCCGCCGCCGATGACTACTGCAGAGCGAGGGATATTGAAGGGCTTGCTCTCGGTAATCTTGCGCAGCAGATCCACCGCTTTTTTGACCTGTTTGTGGTCACTGCCGGGAATACGGGTCGAACGGCCTTGCTGCAGGCCGATGGCAACCAGTACGGCATCGTGGTTTCGTTCCAGTTCGCTGATACTGATGTCCTGGCCGATACGCGTGTTGTACTGGATTTTAACTCCGAGCGAGCTGATGACCGCGACGTCTGCATCAAGGCGGTCGTAGGGCAGGCGATATTCAGGAATACCGTAACGCGTCATACCGCCGGGTTTGTCGAGCGCCTCGAACACGGTGACTTCGTGGCCTTTCCTGATCAGGTCGAAGGCGGCGGTCAGACCTGCGGGGCCGGCGCCGATGATCGCGACCTTTTTGCCGCTGATATAGTCGACCTTGCCCTCGGCGGCAATTTCGCGGATGCGCAGGTCCGATACCGAATCCATCGCATAGCGTTTCAACCAGCGTATCGCCACCGGCTCACCGCGCCGGCCAATGGAACAGGCGGTCTCACAGCGATGTGTGCAGACCCGGCCACAGACATGGGAGAAGGGGTTGCTGCGGTAGATCTGTCGCACCGCCTCTTCGGCGTCGCCTTGCCAGATCGCGCGGATGTATTCCGGGGCGTGCATGTGGGTGGGGCAGGAATCGTGGCACATGCCGCACTGCACACAGCGGGACGCCTCGATGATCGCCTGCTGATCGGTAAAACCCTCCACCATCTCGTCAAACGACTTGAGGCGTTCTTCGGCGTCCAGTTCTTCCATGGGCTGGCGTTCGAGGTCGACCAGGTCTGCGTCTTCGCTCTTGGACCAGCCCTTGGGGAAATGTGTATCGTGAATCCCTTTGGGGTCCGGCAGGATGAAGTAGCTGTCGAGTTCGTCCTCGCGGCAGGTGTGCACATACTCAGTGGTGAGGGACAGCGAGCTGGTCGGGCAGATGTCCACGCACAGCCCGCACCAGCAGCAGCGCCCGTAATCGATCGCCGGGCGCTCGTTACGGATACCCTTGACCGGATCCTCCGGCAGGCTGGGTATCTTCACCATGCTGATGGCCGCGTTGTCGCACACTTTCTGGCAAGTGCTGCAGCCGATGCACAACTCCCAGTCGTTAACGTGGAAGCCACGGTAGTTCGCCGCCGCCGGGCGTGGTTCGAGTTCTTCAGTCACCGCCTTGCGGGCGAAGAAGCTCAGCGTCTTGATCGGCCTGAGGATGCTGCCCTTGTCCTTGTAGGGGATATCCGACATCAGCGATCGACCTCCGGCGGGCAGGCATCCAGCGAGAACATGATCTGTGCGACGTCTTCCAGCCGTGAACCCACCGCCAGGTTTTCCAGCACCTGTACCGCGTGCATGCTGGAAGGTCCGCGGACGTGCACGCGGTAGGGCTTGTCGCCACCCGTGGATACCACGTAGTAGGCCAGTTCGCCCTTGGAGGATTCCACCCGGGTATAGGCTTCACCGGCGGGCACATTCCAGGCCAGCGGGTTCGGGATCGGGCAACGGATCGGACCCCCGATGGAGGGCAGGCGGTCGATGACCTGACGCAGGATATGAATACTTTGTTGCAGCTCTGCGCGGCGTACCAGATTGCGCGACAGGGCGTCACCACCCGGTTCGGTGGGGATGTCAAACTCGATCCTGTCGTATACCAGGTAGGGGTCGTCGCGGCGCACGTCAAACGCCAGCCCGGTGGCGCGCAGGCTGGGCCCTGTCACGCCCCATTTAAGCGCCTGCTCCTGGGTCATTTTGCCAACATCACGCGCACGTTTGACAAATACCTGGTTGGTGAAGAACAGGTTGTCGTAGTCGGGCAGGCGCGACTCCAGGTAGTCCAGCAGGCTGCTCAGACGTTCCAGGAAACCGTCGGGAATATCCCTGCGTACGCCGCCGGGGATATTGTAAATGCTGTAGACACGTCCACCTGTCAGCTCTTCAAAGCGGTCGAGCACGAGGTCGCGGTCAGCGACGCCCCAGAACATCGGGGTGTACATGCCGGTGGTGGCGGCGTGGCCGCCAAAGGCGAACAGGTGTGCCGCCAGCCGTGACATTTCCAGCTGCATGACCCGGATCCACTGCGCGCGTTCCGGTGCCTGCAGACCGCCGATTTCCTCGATTGCCAGCGAGTAGCAGACTTCCATGGGTACCGGGTCGGGTACGCAGATGCGCGGCACCAGCGCGATGTTCTGGATCCACAACCGCCCTTCCATCAGCTTCTCGAAACCGCGGTGCAGGTAGCCGGCATCGGCGCGGGCTTCGAGCACCTGGTCGCCGTTAAGCTTTACCTTTAAAGCATAATTGCCTTCGATACCCGGATGATTGGGGCCGAAATTCAGCTCATATTCGTTGCTGGGCGGCTGGCTTTTCGCCTGGTAGTTTTCGGGCCTCATCGGCGTATATCCTCCGGCCGGGTGGTGATGCCGCCGCCTTCCTCTTCAATCTCCTTAAGCCATTGCGGGTGATATTGTTCAAAGCTGAATGTCTGGTTCACAAACGCTTCCGAATCGAACTCCTTGCGCATGGGTGGCGGTCCGTCCCATTCGGTAAGGATGAATTTCTCCATGTCCGGACTGCCCTCGAAATAGACACCGAACATTTCATGGATATCGCGTTCGAAAAAAGCCGCCGGCTGGTACAGGTCATAGATCGACAGATACACACCCGGGTCACGCGGTATGCGCGTATGGACAGAAACCAGTGAGCGGGTTTCATAGGACCAGACGTGATACACCAGTTCGAATTCGTCATCATCGATCCAGTCAACACAGCTGATCGCTGACAGGTGTACGTAGCTGGCGTGGCCTTGCAGCAACTCCAGCAGCGCCGGCAGGGCTTCCGATGCCACGTCAATGCGCACGCGGCGCGAACTCTTGCGTTTGAACTGAACGCTTTCGATGTCTTCCAGCAGGTTGTCCAGCCAGATGTTTAATTCCTTACTCACGTTGTCTGCTTCTCTTTGCTTGTCAGTCGCATCTCCAGCGCTTCCAGCGGTCTCTGGTGTTTCTCCAGTAAAGCCGTGTGTTCACCCAGGGTCTGGTCCGTAATGAGCTCGTAGTGCCGCGCCTCGGCAATGATGTCGGTGGGCGTCTGCCAGTGTTCGCCAAACAGCTTCTGCTGATTGCCGAGGTAGTAATCGTAATTCTGGAAATACTTCTTCCAGGAATTCGCCCGCCCGCTCTTGATGTCACCCATCAGCTTGCGCAGCCCGCTGATGACGGCTTCCGGCCTGGGCATGCAGCCGGCGATATACACGTCCACCGGCATGTACTCCTTGAGCACCTTGGCGGTGGCGTAGCTCTGCCAGTACATGCCGCCGTTGACGGTGCAGGAACAGATGCCGATCACGTATTTCGGCGCCGGCATCTGCTCGTAGGTCAGGATGACGCGCTTGAGGGTTTTGATGGAGACATAACCCGTGATCAAGAGAATATCCGCCTGGCGTGGTGACACCATTGGCTGGATGCCGAGGCGTTCCATGTCAAACCGGGAGGTCATGGCCGGTGGCAGTTCGATGGCGCCGCAGCCGGTGCAGTAGTGCAGCATGAACATGGAGCGGGAGCGGCAGAAATTTACCAGCTCGTCGAACACATGGGCCAGCGGGTTGCTGCGCTTGCCGCCGGCCTCAGCCGCCGGTGTCTCCTGGCGGACCGGAATATTGTCGATTGTGCTCATGTCACTGTCCCGTTCATTTCATGATAACCGCAAGACCCATCAGGCCGACCAGAACCGGCCATTTCCACATCAGGCGGACGACATCCTCGGTCCGGTAACGCGGGAAGACATAAGCGATGGACATGGGTATCGCCACCACGGCAAAGATTTTCGGCAGGAAGGTCAGCCAGTTTTCTCCGCCACCCAGAAACAGGGTGGTGTAGAGCACCGCCACCGTGTACAGCTGGAAACACTGCATGACAAACAGTCCGCCCATAAACTTGCCGCCCATCTCCACCATCGGACCGGTGGCGATTTCCGCCGGGGCGACATAGATCTCGTACGGGTGCTTGCCCATCATCGCCGGCAGCGTCAGCAGGCCGGCAATGGCCAGCAACGGCATTTGCATGATACCCCAACCGCCGGGGCCCTGTTGTTGCTGGATGGCGATGATATCGGCCAGGTTGGTGGTGCCATACACGTAGGCGGCGCCGAAGATGACCAGGATGAAGGGGATGTCGTAGGCCAGCATGGCGGTAAGGGCACGCGAGATACCGATGGAGCCGTTCGGGTTGGCGCACTGGCCGACACCAAGCGCCAGACCCAGCGACGGTATCATCATCACATAGGCCAGCGTTATGGCGCCGCCCTTGTCCGCCAGGCCGTCCATGCCGGGTACCGGTAACAGCGTTTCTGCAGCCACATAGCCGCCCACCGCCATGATGATGCCGATCTCGTGGATCAGGCCATGCGAGATCTGTGTCTGTTTGCCGTAAAGTTTGACGATGTCATACAACGGCTGCAGCAACGGCGGGCCGATACGCCGCTGAATACGCGCTGCGATCTTGCGCATCATCAGCACCATACCCAGGCCGACCACAAAGGCGATCAGCGGCATGAGTGTGAGTTCGATGATCAGTTCGGTCGTCTTCATTGCCTTGCCTGCGGTATGTTAACCGCGAAGGGCGCGAAGGACGCGAAGGTAAACCATTTTATGTGTTTAGCGCTTTTCATCCACATCGCTTGTCTATCCAGTTCTGATTGCTCTCAACAAAGCTATCGCTCCTGCTTTCATTTCCTTCGCGCCCTTCGCGGTTATACAGCGACACTCGAAATCACCCACGATAGCGCGACCACAACAACCGCCAGTAAATAGAGCGACGGATGGACCGGTCGATAAAGCCCCTGCATTGCCAGTGACACGGTATCCACCGTCGAAACAAACCCACGTTCCAGCCAGCGGAAGCTCTTGCGGTACCAGGGGCCGATCAGATGCATGAGGCCGGGATAGAAGTTATCGCTGTACTGGTAGCGTGTCTCGGCGGTCAGGAAATGGCCGCCGGCGTAGTTATCAAGCTGGTGCACGCGCTTGTGGCGGTTACCGCTGAAGAATACCAGGGTGCCGACGGCGAAACCGGCCAGCAATATGGAGACGATCCATATCATATCCAGACCCCCCTTGTCGGTAGCCACGCCACCCAGGTGGTGTGCCAGTGCTGGCAGTCCGATCGAGGTCTGTGCTGCAGCGACCCAGTCCAGTACCAGCCCCGGGAAGTAGCCGGTGATGAAGACTACGGCGGACAAAATCATCATCGGCAGAATCATACTCAGCGGTGCCTCCCCGATGTCCTCGTGTTCCAGCCGCAACTGACCGAGAAAGGTATTATGGATCAGCTTGTAGACGCTGAGTATGGTGCCGAGCGTTCCGATTACGGCGCCCAGGAACAGCAGCGGGCTGCCGTCGAGAATCAGCGAGCGGTAAATCAGCCACTTGGAAACGAAACCGTTCATGGGTGGCAGGCCGGCGAGGCCGATGATGCCGATCAGCATGGCGACGAAGGACAGCGGCATGCGCGCCACCAGCCCGCCCAGCCGGTTGAGATCCGAGGTGCCGGTACGGTGGATCACGGCGACGACCGCCATGAACAGCATCGCCTGGTAGGTCGCGTGGTTGAAGACGTGCATCAGGCCGCCGGCAGAACCGAGATCGTCGGCGATCAGTAGTCCAAGCAGCATGTAGCCACCCTGACCGATACCGTGCCAGGCCAGCAGGCGCCTGGCATCGTGCTGACGCAGGGCGGTGAAGGTCGGGAAAATAATGGTAAACACCGCGATCCAGGCCAGCAGGTCGCGGGCGCTGAGGAAGCTGAAGGGGACCGGCATCTCCATCAGGCGGGCAATGCCGATCAGTTGAACCAGCACGATGGCGATGGCGAACAGTCCCATACGCGAAGAGATTGCACCGAGGAACGAGGCGCCGGGACCGGGGGTTTCCGCGTAAGCCTTGGCTTGCCAGAGGTGGAAGGGCAACAGCGCCATCTTGACCCCGAAGCCGGCCCCGAACAGGGTGAACAACAGCCACAGACTGGCGCTGTCCATGGTCGGCGCGGCAGCTTTCAGCGCCTGGAACTGAAAACTGCCGACCAGGGAATAGACCAGCGCCAGGCCACCGAGCACCGCCATGGCGCCGGCAAAGGCATAGCTGAGGTAGCGCAGGGCATAACGGCTCGCCTTGGCTCCGCCCAGTGCCATGATCAGGAAGCTCGCCCAGCTGACCAGCTCCCAGCCGATGAACAGGCTCAACAGGTCGCCGCTCGCCAGCAATACCAGCATGCTGAACACATTCAGCGCCAGGGCGGTGTGGAAAATGCGCAGACTGCCACCCCGCAGGCGATAAGTCTGTGCCCACTCGCCGGCCGAAAACCAGCTGCTGAGCAGGGCGGCGCCGATGGTGATCAGGGCAAAAAACCACGACAGCGCATCAAAACGCCAGTGAAGAGCCTGCTCCAGCACCTGGAAGCTGACCGCGGACTCGACTGCCGCTGTGGTTCCGTAACCCAGGCCGGACATCAGCAGCAGGGCTACGCCCTGGGCCGCATACAACACCGTGGCAGTCCAGCCGGCGGCCTGCCGGTTGCCGATCACCAGCATGATCACCACGCTCAACGCAGACAACAACAGCAGGTGGTCCAATGGCGTCATGGCAGTGTCTCGGGGTTGACCGTCTGAATATAGTGCGCCGCATCGGCCGCCTGGGCGGCGATGCTTTCGATCTGTTCGGCCAGCGGTGACAGCACAAACACGCTGCCAGCCAGAGCGGCGCACAGCAGGCTGGCAGTTGCGAGTTCCGGCATCCGGTGCGCAGCGGGTGCTGTTTGCGCCTTTTCCGTGTGATAGAAACGGCTGGCGACCCGGAACAGGTAATTTGCCTCAAGCGCGGCACCCGCCAGGATGACAAAGCCGCCAAGATAGTAGAGCGGCTGTGCCTGTTGGCTGAGTTCCACCAGTACCAGCAACTTGGCCCAGAAGCCCGGTAACGGGGGCACGCCGATCAGCGACAGCGCCAACAGAATAAACAGGGCCGCAGCGAGCGGTGAGGTTTTGGCTGCGCCGGCGAGGTTGCTGAGCGAACCGTTCCAGCGTTCGGCAAGCAGGAACAGGGCGGGCTTTACGACAAGGTGATGCAGGGCGACCGCCAGGCCGGCAAAGATACCGGCTTTACCCGGGATGGCGAAGGCGATGAACACGATGCCGAGCTGACCGATGGAAGAGAAGGCAATCATGCGCTTGAAGTCGCGCGCGCGCCAGGCGGCCAGTTCACCGCTAACAACGCCCATAATACCCAGCACCAGCATCACCGTCAGCGCTTCGGGCTGGTGGAAAACAAGCACCAGCAGACGCACGATGATCAACAGGGCGAGTTTGGAGACCACGCCGGCCAGCAGGCCGGATATGCGGGTGGGTGCGGTGGCATAGACTTCCGGCACCCAGGTATTGACCGGGAACAGTTCGGCTTTGACGCCGAAACCGACCAGCATCAGAACAAACGCGGCCAGACCCTGCGTATTGTTCAGCTGGGTGGGCGCGAGCTGGGCCAGCTGGGCGAGATTCAGGGTGCCGGTGGCCTGGTAGACCAGCGCGATGCCGGTCAGCGCCATGGCTGCACCAAAGCTGCTCACCACCAGGTATCGAATGGTGGCTGCGTAGCTGCCGGATGAGGCTTGAGCGGCGATAAGCCCGTAGGAAACCACCGCCACCAGTTCGTAAAACACATAGATGTTGAAGAGGTCGCCGGAAAGCGCCAGGCCGCTGCCGGATGCGGCCAGAATCAGCGCCAGGGTTGACTGGCGAACACGGTCTTCACCGCCGTTGGGCCACAGCAGCAGGGTGCCGAGACTGGCCGCGACCGCAAACAGGATCGCCATCTGGTCCGCATACAGCGTAATGCCGAGCGGAGGCCGGAAACCACCCAGTTCAACGGCGACGGCGTTGTCCCCGAGCTGGCTCCACATCGAAATGCCAAGTGCGCTGGTGATCAGTAATATCAGCGGCCCGCTCCAGCGGCCGGCAAGCGCCGAGGCGCGGTTGATGACCGGCAGCAGAAACGCGGTGATCAGAGGCAGGGCCACCAGCAGCGCCAGCTTGTTCATGCCTGGCCCCCCTGCCGGCTTGCCACCGCTTGCGGAGCGTCACTGCTGGACGACAGTTCGATGCCCGCTTCATCCGCGATGTCCTGTTCCAGTCGCTGGCGTACTTCCCGCAAGTCAAGGGTTCCGTAGGCGCGCTGTACGCGCAGCGCCAGGCTCAGCGCCAGTGCCAGGATGCCGACCCCGATCACGATGGCGGTCAGCACCAGGGCTTGTGGTACCGGGTCCGCCATGGCCGCCGGTATGCGGCCATCGACAATGATCGGCGCCGAGTTGCCTTCGCGGTAGGTCGCCAGCAGCAGTAGCAGGTTGGCTCCGGCCTCCAGCAGTGCAATGCCGAAAATGGTGCGCACCAGGTGGGTGGACAGCACGATGCCGGCGCTGCCAATGAGGATCAGGCCGAAGGCGGCGGTGTAGAGGATCAGACCGGTATCCATCGTTAATCAATCGCCTCCGTTTCCGACAGGCGCGCCAGCAGCCCGGCCAGTTCGGCGCCTACCTTGAGGCCGACTGCAATGTAGAGCAGCGGCAGGCTGCCGGCGGAGAGCAATGCGCCCAGTTCACCCTTGTCGAGCAGCGGGGTGAGAAATTCCTTGCCGCCCAGCATGGCGAGCAGACCGATAAGGATGAAGCCGGCGCCGGCGAGTCCCTCGATCATGCTTACCCATCGATGATCCATGGTTGTGCCGGGCCTTGCCAGGATGGGGATGAAGAACGCCGAGGCGAGGATAACGCCACCCTGGAATCCGCCACCCGGTGTGAGATGTCCGTGCAGGATGATGTACAGACCGACCACCAGCAGCAACGGGAAAAACAGGTCGGCACCGGCGCGCAGGATGAATCCCGAATCCGGGTCACGCGACGCACCGGTTCCGGGTTTGCCGAGCACCAGCCCGCCGGCGGTCGCCGCCGTGAACAGGATGGTGAGTTCCAGCAGGGTATCGAAACCGCGATAGGCCAGTACCACGGAGGTGACAAAGTTCGCAGCGCCCACCTGTTCAGCTGCCACGGCGTTGATGGCCTGGCCCGCAATCGGTGCCACGCTGCCGAATTCCATGGTCTGGAAAATCGCGGCAATCAGCAGTCCGAGACCGAGCAGAAACAGGGCCGAGCTTAAGCGGCGCATTACGTTTGCCCCTTGATACGCCAGAGGCCCAGCCGGCGTAAGGCCAGCGCGAACAACAGGCTGCTCAGCCCGGCACCGATGGCGGCTTCCGTCATGGCGACGTCCGGTGCACGCAGGATGACGAACAGTACGGACAGCCCCAGCGAAACCACGGAAAACGCAGCCAGTGCGGCGAGAAAGTCCTTCAGCAGCAGCACCGCAACGGCGCTGCACAACATGACGACAACGATGACCAGTACAAGTAATTCCATAGTTCAGCTCGCGTCAGGGCTCGAATTCCAGTTTTTCCCCAAGGCGCTTGGGTTCAATGCCGGCTTTACGGGATGCGCGGGCGATGGTTGAGGAACCCACCGGATTGGTAAACAGCACAAAGCCGGCAATGACCAGCAGCTTGGCCCACCAGTCGGGGTGGTGGAAGCCGATGCCCAGCAGCACGGACATGGCGCCCAGTGTGGCGGCCTTGGTGCCGGCCTGCAGCCGGTTATAGACGTCCGGCATACGGATCAGACCGAGGCTGCCCAGTGCAATGAAGGTACAGCCGATGACAAGCAGGATATCGCCGATCAGATTCATTCCCTGTTCCCCTCAATAGCCCGGGCAATGGCCACGGTACCGACGAAAGCCAGTGTGCCGTACACCAGCGCAATATCCAGGTAGATCGGGTTGTCAAAAACACTGGCCAGACCGGCCAGCCCGGCGGTCGTTATCACTGCCAGGGTATCTGCCGCCACCACCCGATCCGGTGTGGTCGGGCCCAGAAAGAGGCGTATGGCACTGAGTCCGATAGCCAGAACCAGCAGCGCGACGGCGATCAGTTGCAGTAAGCTAAGCGTCATATCAGGAACCTGCTCAGGTGTTTCTCAAATGCGGCGGCAATTTTTTCCGTCGCCTGCTGCATATCGGTGCCCGGCGGGCAGTATACCCAGTGCACCAGCAGCTGATCGTCGACCACGTCCACCGTGAGGGTGCCGGGGGTCAGGGTAATGGTGTTGGCCAGCAGCAATTTACCCAACGGTGATTTCAGTCTGGTGTTGATCTCCACCAGCGCGGGATTGATGGGTAGTGAGGGGGCAAGAACGCGAGCGGCCAGATCCAGGTTGGCGCGCAACAGGGCGACAAAGAAATTGCCCAGATAGATCAGGATGTATACGGGTGCCAGCCAGCTGAAGCGGAAACCGGTAAAGATGGTAAAGCGGGAGCCGAACAGCAGTGTCACCATCAGGGCGACAAGCGCACCGGTCACCAGCTCATCGCGGTTGAGGTTGCCAACCAGCAGTAGCCAGAGTAACAGGGATACAAAAAAAACCAGGGCATAGTGTGACCCGGAAACGGCGGTGCTGCTTGCGGCAGAATCATCCATGTTGAATACCTGGAAAAATACCCTTAAACATTACGATCTTGTTGTTACGATTTTAAGACTGGTGCAGCAGAAAATATGACACTGCAGCCCGTGGGCAGCGTGTGATTCGGGCGCAGTCTAGCCGATTTCAGCACCTGTGTCTGCCACCCCGGGTCCAGAGGCCAGCGGAGCCTGGTTCCGGCGGGACGTATACTATCGACTCCGGCCCGGGCTTGTCATTGACACAGATCAGTTGTTATTTGAGATGATAGATATTCTCCCTGCAGCAAAGACGCCGGTATTGATTACATAGCAGAGAGGTGAGACGCATCCAGTCAGCCAGGTCAACGATGTCTTCGTGTGGAGCAACAATCAACAGGCCTTCAAACAGTTG
>CBFDBP010000010.1:0-33090 GCA_965603065.1 uncultured Gammaproteobacteria bacterium | reverse complement strand
CGGTGATGGTGCATCTGCAGGGAAAGCTGGGCGCCGGGTTTTACCGTCAGGCGTTTTACCTGGTAGCGGGTTCCATTATCAATACCCTCATAGTCTCCCCAGGGCCGGTATACCCTGCGATGGAAGCGGTGCTCATCTCTATCGGACTCTTTTAACTGGTTGACAATCGACTTGACGTCCTGACACCTGTTCTTATTTGCGACAAGAACCGCGTCAGCCGTTTCCACCACGATTATATCTTCCAACCCAACCCCGGCAACACACCGGTTTTCGGCCATGAACAGTGAATTCTTCGTCTCGTGTGTCAAGACGTCGCCCCTGGAAACATTACCCGCCTCATCCTGCTCTGATATTTCCCAGACCGCAGACCAGGATCCTACATCGGACCAGTCCGTCCGGAGCGGAACGACTGCTGCTCGATCCGTCTTCTCCATGACTGCGTAATCGATGGAATCAGATGGAGAGGAAAGAAACGCCTGTTTATCGACCCGCACAAAATCGCTGTCCCGGCTGCTGTTATCCATGGCCTGCTGACAGGCTTTCAGCATTTCCGGTTGATATTTCCCCATCTCTTCCAGCCATCGATCGGCCCTGAGCAGAAAGATTCCGGCATTCCAGTAATAGTCTCCCGCATCAATATAATCCTGCGCAGTATCAGCATCCGGTTTCTCCACGAAGCGATCGACATGGAATACACCACTTGCCTCTATTTCATCGCCGCGTCGGATGTAGCCGTAACCTGTCTCAGGTTTATCCGCAACAACGCCGAAGGTAACCAGGTAGCCTTTCTGTGCCAGCTTACCGCCCTGCTCAACCGCAGCCGCAAAGGTTTCCTGGTCTGGAATCACATGATCGGCGGGCATGGCGACCATCAT
Source organism: uncultured Gammaproteobacteria bacterium (assembly GCA_965603065.1). Taxonomy (GTDB): domain Bacteria; phylum Pseudomonadota; class Gammaproteobacteria; order DSM-19610; family DSM-19610; genus Thiogranum. The sequence goes on along the minus strand of CBFDBP010000010.1, from coordinate 32,215 downwards.
GGCATCCGCTTCCTTATCGACCAGATAGAGTGCTGCAATCGTCAGCGCAGGAGCTGTATTACGTCCTTTCGGCTCCAGCAGGATAGCTTCCGGATCCTTGCCAAGTGCCCGAACCTGTTCTGCCACCAGGAAACGGTGTTCTTCGTTACAGACAAAAACAGGGTTGCCTACAGCACCGATTGAATTCAGTCTGGTTACGGTGTCCTGCAGAAGTGTCTTATCGCCGAATATGGGTAGCAACGGCTTGGGATAGAATTCACGGGACACAGGCCAGAGGCGGCTGCCCGCACCCCCGGTCAGGATAACTGGATAGTAGTGCATATCGGTTGATTAACTTAAGCCACTTAGAGCAACTGTTAACGATACCCAAACACCACCGGGAGGTCAATAAAAGACCAGGGTACAAAACACCTCATCTCATTCAATTAATTAATTTTTCTTGATCAGAAACAAGTGGATATGCCTCTGAAAGGCAGATACTGCTTACATCCCTGTACAGGCTGTCACATCCCTGTCACTAGCTGCCAGACAGAGGCATAACCGCTGGTCTCTGATGATCTGAGTCTTTGTATCACCGCACCCGGACACTACTCCCTTGGATTGATAGTAAACCCTTCCCGGGGTGGCTTTCTTCAGCCCCGGGAAAGGCATCATTAGTGCTTCTTATGGCTTTGCTTCCGGAGCCGCCACCGTCATCCGGGAACGATTCTGCTCGACCGTCTTGGCGCCGATACCACTAACAAGAACCAGATCGTCGACCTGTTTGAATGGCCCGTGTTGTTGACGATAGCGAACAATGGCCAAGGCCTTTTGTGGTCCGATACCGACCAGGTCATCGACGAGCCTTTCCGATTCAGCGGTATTGATGTTGACGACTGGATCGGAAATTGCCGCCAGTGGCACCAGCAACAAGCAGACCACCAGCAAACGACGCAGTATTTTCATAAAGCCCTCCTTGAGCGTGTAATGTGCCGGGCATCATCCGCTTGCCCGGTTGCTGTTTCGATCAAGTACCGAAACAGTTCACATCATACCGTCGCAGACACCAGACACAATTGGGGCTTTTCTGATTCTCCTGTACGAATTTTCTTACAGGCGAAAGCCGTTTCTTAGCTATCCGCTTGTCACTGAAAATGATTGAGTGAAGCTCTTGCTATCCCCGCACTGCAGTCTGTAACTCCTGGTTTATCCGTTTAAGCACTGAAACCGGGTCGTCCGCTTTCGTAATCGGACGCCCCATGACCAGGTAATCAGAGCCATTACGTATAGCATCGGCTGGTGTTAATACTCTACTCTGGTCATCCAGAGAAGCCCCCTTGGGCCGTATCCCTGGCGTCACCAACTTGAACGTTTCCCCAAACTCATCACGCAACAACGAAGCCTCTTGCGGAGAACAAACGACGCCGTCGAGCCCCGACGTCCTGGCCAGCGTGGCAAGTCGTAACACCTGTTCCCCGGGATCCGCATTCACACCAAGCTCTCTCAGGTCTTCACCATCCATGCTGGTCAGGACCGTCACACCGATCAGCATGGGGCGACAAGGTCCAAGCTCATCCAGCGCGGCCCTTGCGGCCGACATCATTTTGCTGCCGCCCGAGGCGTGCACATTCATCATCCATACGCCTAGTGCCGCCGCCGCCTGGCAGGCGCGCGCGACAGTATTGGGGATATCGTGGAACTTGAGATCCAGAAAAACCTCATGCCCGTTTGCCGTAAAATAGCGCACCAGTTCCGGTCCCTCACGTGTAAACAGTTCCTTGCCGATTTTCAGCCGGCAACTTCCCGGTTCCAGTCGGTCAACGAACTGCCGGGCCTGATCACCGCCTGAGAAATCCAGGGCGACTATCACTCGTGGATCTTCGATTGTTGCATCATTCATTCTGATTCACCTGTTTCAGCAAGCCTGGCACCGCACCGGCGACAGCACATTGCGGCAACGTTGGCAGATGGAGATGGTTTCACAGCGTATCCCGTAACGCGATATCACTAGTCCTGTACTAATGAGTTATCGGTTTTACACTGCTCCAGCTCTGGCAACCCGGGCATTGCCAGAATAACTTCCTGCTGGTAAAGCCGCATTCGTCGCAACGATAGCGCAGCTGTTGCACCGTCAGATCCTGTAACGGCTGTTCCATCTGATTATTCTGCAAAGACACCCGGCAACTATGCCGTTCGACAAGACCGTTAAGGTAGTCTTCCCAGCTTTTCCTGTCGCCAAGCCGGTTATAGCAGTTCTGGATCTCACCGGTCACTTCCGGCATGAGACAGGGGTTCTGTTCCTCGACTTGGCGATAGGTCTCTATCGCAGACCGATAGTCGCCCTTGAGCTGGTAGACATTCCCCATCAATAGCGTTGCGCGCGCGCAGTTCGGGTCTTCAATCCACGCCTGTTCTGCTTCCTGGAACGCCAGATCAAAGTCATGCCGTTGCAATGCAGCGTCACCGATCTCACAATGATATTGAGCCAGGCGCAATTTCCATACGCCTGAATCCAGCGTCACCAGACGCTCGCCGATCTCAAGCGCTTTTCCCCACTCCTTTACCTGCTGGTATAACTCGATCAGGTACTGGCACACGACTTTCTCATATTCTTTTCTTTTCAGCAGGCTCAGAAGTAGCCGCTCCGCCCGATCCAGCAAACCCGCTTTCAGAAAATCACGCCCGAGTTCCAGGCTGGCCTGGTTGCGCAGCACCTTGCTCAGTTTTGATCGGGCGATGATGTTCTGATGTACTGCAATGGCTTGATCGACTTCGCCCCGCTGCCTGAACAGACTCCCCAGGGCAAGGTGCAACTCGACCGTATCGGGGTCCACTTCAACCATCTGAATAAGAACCTCGGATGCTTTATCGTGTTGTTCATTGAGTAAATAGTTGAGGCCTTGTCCGTACGCTGAGTTCAGCATGGCCCGGGAGCGGGTTTTCTTTTTACTTTCGCTATACCGCGCCATCCACCAGCCGGACGCAGCCGCAATCGGTAACAGCAGCCAGAGCAGTGCTTGCATGCCCAGGGGGACAGTCTCTTTATTCTTTGGCCGGGAGAATATGCAACTGGTCAGCCTGTTTCTCGGCCGCCCGCAGCTTCCTGTGCAGACCACCCAGCTGCTGCTTGAGCCGCAGGATCATACCCATACTGACGAGTATACCGATTACCGCGCCCACGGCCACAGACAAGACAACGATCATGGAGAGCGGGATATCGCGGTATCCGAAATAGTAGTTAAGGGAAACGGGCTCGGCATTGAGTACCGCAAAGGACAAGCCGAACACGACAAGAACAATCAATGAAAGAAAACCAAACAGGCGTACCATTTCCGCCCCTCGTGCGCATTTCTCAGGAACGGTCATTATCTGTGGTTTAGTGCCTATCGGCAAACCCGGGGGAAACGCGGCATAAAAGACGAAAGGGGACAGACCTGAAGGCTGCCCCCTTTTTATGGAACTACCGTAATCGGTCTATTCAGAACAAGCTGCGTTCACCAGCAGGTGAAGCGCTTTCACCCGAGACCGCCGCTGCATCCCCGGTTTCATCACCGCGACCATAGATATTCACCCTCTCGCGCAGTTCCTTGCCGGGCTTGAAATGCGGCACATACTTCGCCGCCAGCGCAACAGCTTCCCCGGTCTTGGGATTCCGCCCCATGCGGGGCGGGCGGTAATGCAGCGAGAAGCTGCCAAAACCACGGATTTCGATCCTGTGGCCCGTGGAGAGGGACTGACTCATCTGCTCAATCAGGCTTTTGACCGCCAGCTCCACATCCCTATGGTTTAGATGACTGTTTTTAGCCGCGAGTATTTCGATTAACTCAGACTTTGTCATATTTCTGTCCCCATCTGGTTGAGGGAGGCCGTCTGCCTCCCTTACACCTTAAACGTAAGTTTAGACCAATCCATTGATTAGTCGCCACTATTTTCAAGTTGTTCCTTCAAAACATCGCCCAGTTTAGTACCCACTGCACCGGTACCACGGCTGTAATCCTTGACCGCGGCCGCCTCTTCATCACTGTCCTTCGCCTTGATGGAGAGTGCGATGGTGCGGGTCTTGCGATCCATACCGATATACTTGGCCTCGATCTCCTGACCGACGCTCAGCACGGTGCGGGCATCTTCAACCCGGTCGCGCGCCAGTTCAGAGGCACGCAACGTTCCTTCAATGCCGTCACCCAGATCTACAATCGCCGCTTTGGCGTCGACTTCCTTAATAACGCCCTTGACGATACTTCCTTTAGTATTATCTGCCGAGAATCCGGAGAAAGGATCTTTCTCCAGCTGTTTGATACCCAAGGAAATCCGTTCACGCTCGGCATCGACCGAGAGGACCACCGCTTCCAGCTCTTCGCCCTTCTTGTAATTGCGAACAGCCTCTTCACCGGTTTCGTTCCAGGAGATATCGGACAGATGGATCAGGCCATCGATACCGCCATCCAGTCCGATGAAGATACCGAAATCGGTAATTGACTTGATAGTGCCCTTGACGTGATCCCCCTTGTTCCGTGTCGCAGAGAACTCTTCCCACGGGTTTGCGTGCACCTGCTTCATACCCAGTGAGATACGACGGCGTTCTTCGTCGATATCCAGCACCATGACTTCGACTTCCTGGCCAATATGCACCATCTTGCCGGGATTAACATTCTTGTTGGTCCAGTCCATCTCGGACACGTGTACCAGGCCTTCCACACCATCTTCGATTTCCACAAAACAACCGTAGTCGGCAATATTGGTAACGGCGCCAAACAGACGCGTGCTTTCCGGATAGCGGCGGGCCAGATCGGCCCACGGATCCTGGCCCAGCTGTTTCAGGCCGAGGGAAACACGGTTGCGCTCGCGATCGAATTTGAGCACCTTGACATCGATTTCCTGGCCGACTTCGACGATTTCAGACGGATGTTTGACGCGCTTCCAGGCCATATCGGTAATATGCAGCAGACCATCGATACCACCCAGATCCACGAATACACCGTAGTCGGTGAGGTTCTTGACAATACCTTTGACCTGAGCACCTTCCTGCAGACTTTCCAGCAGCTGCTCACGCTCGGCGCTGTATTCAGACTCGACCACCGCACGGCGGGACACCACGACATTGTTGCGGCGCTGATCGAGCTTGATGATCTTGAATTCGAGTTCTTTACCTTCCAGGTAGGTGGTGTCACGTACCGGGCGAACATCAACCAGGGAACCTGGAAGAAAGGCACGGATATCCTCGATATCAACAGTGAAGCCACCTTTCACTTTACCGCTGATAATGCCCTTAACGATTTCGCCGTCTTCAGATGCCTGTTCCAGCCGTTTCCAGACCTGGGCGCGTTTGGCTTTTTCACGCGACAGACGTGTTGCGCCAAAACCGTCTTCAACAGCATCCAGGGAAACTTCAACAGCGTCCCCAACAACGACTTCGACTTCACCCTGATTATTGTAAAACTGTTCTATCGGGATAACGCCTTCCGACTTCAGACCTGCATTAACGATGACTGCGTCGGATTGGATATCAACAACAGTTCCAGTAACAATCGTACCTGGACGCATTTCTTTGTTAACCAGGCTTTCTTCAAAGAGTTCAGCAAAACTTTCAGACATGGGTGAATAATCCTTCCGCTGCATTGGGCAACGGCATACAAAATCCGCCCGACCAGTAACAAAACCGGTGGCGGGTTGAGGTTAAAAAACCGGCGCCTAATTGAAACGCCGGACTGGGTAATTGCTAATTATAACTGTATATTCTTTGAATTTCACGGGTTTAGGCGATTTTTTAAAAAATCGCGAAGCCGTTCGATAGTGGCGGGAATGTCGAGCTCGCTGGTATCCACCAGATCAGCGTCCTGCGCTGGCCGTAAAGGCGCCACGGAACGGCTGGCATCCCGCTCATCACGCACCTGGATATCAGCCAGAACATCATCGAAAACAACAGATACACCCTTTTCTTTCAATTGCTTACAGCGGCGTCTTGCACGCTCCTCGGCACTCGCAGTGAGGAAAATCTTGGCCTCTGCATCGGGAAATACCACCGTACCCATATCCCTGCCATCAGCCACCAGGCCTGGAAGCAGGCGAAAACGGCGTTGTCGATCCAGCAACGCTTCTCGAACCGCGGGCAACGCCGCCACCCGGGAAGCACCGCCCCCGGCCGCCTCGGTGCGGATTGCATCGCCGACATCTTCTCCATCCAGTAATACCCGGTCGCCTTCCCCATCGGCAGGAAAGCGGATATCCAGTTCCCCACTCAATGCCGCCAGCGCAGATTCATCATCCAGTGCGATCCCGCGCCGTTGCGCGGCAAACGCCAACAGTCGGTACAGCGCCCCGCTGTCGAGAAATTGAAAACCCAGTTCACGGGCAAGCATACGGCTGATGGTTCCCTTGCCTGAACCGCTGGGGCCGTCGATGGTAATGACAGGGACTGTTTTGTTCATAACCGCGTAGTTTTACCTTTGTTAGTCAGCATGGATGCAGCCGACGGTCTCGTAACGTGTCGTCCGGCCGCTTTCTTACTCTGTTGTAATTGCAAGACCCACAGCGGATGCCAGTTCCACAAAACCCGGAAACGAGGTATTCACATTGGCACAATCATCTATGTTGACCGGCCCCTGGGCACGCAGGGCAGCCATGGCAAAGGACATGGCGATACGGTGGTCACCCTTACTGTCAACCCTGCCAGCGCTCAAGCAGCCGCCTTGTATGATCATGCCATCCTCTGTCGGTTCAGCCTGAATGCCGAGCGCCTGCAATCCATCGGCCATCACCTGAATGCGATCACTTTCCTTGACCCGTAATTCTTCAGCCCCGCTTAACAGCGTTCGACCTTGCGCACAGGCGGCCGCGATAAACAACACCGGAAACTCGTCAATCGCCAGGGGCACCTGTGCAAGCGGGATATCGATACCCTGCAGTTGTGCAGAGCGAACACGCAGGTCAGCGACCGGTTCGCCGCCGACCTCGCGCTGATGGCGAATCTCGATGTCAGCACCCATCAGTTTGAGTATTTCCAGAACACCGGTACGGGTGGGATTAATACCGACATGCTCGAGCAACAGATCTGATCCGGGCGCTATACTGGCGCCAACCAGAAAAAACGCCGCCGATGAAATATCCGCAGGCACATCGATAGGCGTCGCGGTGAGCCGCCCCCCGCCGTCAAGACAGATCTTACCGCCCTGACTGGATACGGCGTATCCCATACCCGACAACATACGCTCGGTGTGGTCCCGGGTCGGTGCAGGCTCCTGTACACAGGTACGCCCGTCGGCATATAAACCCGCCAGTAACAGGCATGACTTCACCTGGGCACTGGCAACCGGCATATCGTAGCGGATGCCCTGAAGCGCGTGACCACCCTTGATTTTCAAGGGCGCTGTACCCATCTCCGTGACGCCAATCTGCGCCCCCATTTTCGCCAGAGGTTCGGTGACCCGTCGCATGGGACGACTCATCAGGGAATGATCCCCAACCACTTCCACGTCAAATGCCTGTCCGGCCAACAGACCTGCCAACAAACGCATGGAGGTGCCGGAGTTACCCAGGTCCAGCGGGGCGGAAGGTGCTTTGAGGCCGTGCAAACCGACGCCATGAACCGTGACCCTGCCGTCTTCCGGCCCATCAATGGCCACACCCATGGCATGAAAAGCCCGCAGCGTCGCCAGGCTGTCTTCGCCTTCCAGAAAGCCGCTGATTTCGGTCACGCCTTCAGCAAGGGCGCCCAGCATGATGGAGCGGTGGGAGATCGATTTATCACCCGGCACACGGATTTGCCCCTTGAGGCAACCGCCTGCCTGCACCCTGAATTGTATACTTGTCATTTCGGTCACAAAAACTATCCAATGAATAACGCCTGTCAGCGTCGGTGGCGCGCCCTTTACAAGACTGTCGGCCGCAGGGAAGCGGCCGCCAAGCCTACTGGGATGTATTATTTACGGCGTGTCTTGTAAAGGGTGACCCACCGACGCTGACAGGCAACCTGGAGCCTGGTAAAACCACTTGTTCAACCCTCCTCTGGCCTGAGAGAAGGGAGACTCTTCATTAACCTGCAAAGGCATCCCGCGCCGCCTTTGCATCCTGAAAGATCTTAAGAATCCTTCCAGCGTCATGATCGCGAATGGCGCTGGTCAGATCATCGAGATCGTCCCTGAAATTCTCCACCATGGCCAACAGCGCATCACGATTGGCCAGACAAATATCCCGCCACATCACCGGATCACTGGACGCTATTCGCGTGAAGTCGCGGAAACCACCGGCAGCATATTCAAATATCTCCCGCTGTTCACTCATTCGCGCCAGACTCTCCACCAGGGCGAACGCCAGCATGTGCGGGAGATGACTGGTTGCCGCGAGCACTTCATCGTGATGTTCGACATCCATTTCATTCACTGAGGCACCCGCCGCTTCCCACATGTCGCGCACCTTTTTTACCGCTTCTGCGTCCGTTTCCGCGGTCGGCGTGAGTATGACCCGGCGACCCTTGTATAAATCTGCGAACGAGGCCTCGACACCACTCTGTTCGGTTCCGGCGATCGGATGTCCCGGTACAAACCATCCTGGCAGCCCGCCTAGCGCCTTTTTAACGCCCTCTACCACACTGCCCTTGGCGCTACCGGCATCTGTCACGACCGCAGTGTCGGCAAGCGCACCCTTGATGGCTTCGAAAACAGCCGCCATGGCACCCAGCGGCACGGATACGAATACCATATCTGCGCCCTGTACAGCTTTGTACGCGTCGGTGTCGTAGCGATCAATAACACCAAGGTCCACCGCTTTCTGAAGGTGCCCGGCGCTGCGGCTGGAACCCACGATCTCTTTGACGTAAGCGGCTTCACGTAACGCTCGCGCCAGCGACCCACCGATGAGCCCAACGCCGATAATGCACAGGCGCTCGATCATGCCGCCAACACCTTGGCCAGGGCGTCCAGAAAACACCGGTTCTCCTCCGCCAAGCCGATACTGATGCGCAGGTATCCCTGCAAGCCATAGTTATCCACTGGCCGCACAACGACGCCTTCGTGCAACAAGGCCTCGTAGACCTCAGCCGCGTCTCGGCCGACATCAACCGAAATAAAGTTACCCACCGAAGGAATGAACTCCAGGCTCTGCGCCTGCAATCCATCGACCAGTTGACGCATGCCCTCCTGATTGACACGAACGCTATGATGTAAGTGCGTATTGTCATCCAGTGCAGCCACAGCAGCGGCTTGCGCAAAACTGTTGACATTGAAAGGCTGACGAACACGGTTCAGGACATCTGCAAGTTCGGGCTGGCAGACACCATAACCGACCCGCAAGGACGCCAGACCATATGCCTTGGAAAAAGTACGCGTCACCAGCAGGTTTGGGAATTCTGCAATCCACGCGATGGCGTTCGGATAACCGACTTCGCTGACATACTCGAAATAGGCCTCATCGATCACGACAATAACATCGCGAGACACTTGCTCCACAAAAGAGCGCAGTTCGTCGTTACTCAACCAGGTACCCGTCGGGTTATTCGGATTGGCGATAAACACGACACGGGTTTGTGCATCGATAGATGCATCCATGGCATCCAGATCGTGGCCATATTTCGGCCCGCGGCTGCCGTTATGCGCCGGCGCCACATTGCAGCGCGCACCGATCGCCTGTGTAACAAGCGGATAAACCGCAAATGCGTGCGCCGAGAAAACGGCAGCCGAGCCGGGTGACAGGAAGGCTCGCGCAACCAGTTCCAGCACATCGTTGGAGCCATTGCCGAGCGTGACAGACTCCATCGTCACACCGTGCTTACGGGCAAGCACGGCTTTCAGTTCAAAGCCGTTGCCATCGGGATAGCGGGCAAGATCGCCGAACTGTGCGCGCAGCGCGTGCAGGACCCTGGGGCTCGGTCCCAGCGGGTTTTCGTTTGACGCCAGTTTGACCGCATTGTGTATGCCGTATTCGCGCTCAAGTTCGCTTAACGGTTTACCGGGTGCGTAGGGTTTCAGCGCCTGAACGCCGGAGGTCGCAAGTTTTAGAATCGACTGGTTCATCAGAATAAGATAACACTAGCGTTACGGTTATCCGTTTTTATAGCTCGCACCTGGGATACGAACCCAGCACCTTAAAAAGTGAAGCCCCTGTTTGCAGTTCCTTTAATGCGGCCGTCACGTTCTCGTCCGCGACGTGCCCTTCGACATCGACAAAAAAAACATAATCCCACTTGCTGACCCGCGAAGGACGTGATTCGATCTTGGTCATACTCACGCCGTGACGGGCAATCGGTTCCAGCAGGGAATACAAGGCACCCGACTTGTTATGAACCGCAACCATCAGTGATGTCTTATCATTTCCGCTCGGCCCGACCTCCTGACGTCCAACCACCAGAAAACGCGTTGTATTATTGGGATCATCCTCGATATTGCTGGCCAGAATGTCCAACTCATACATCTCTGCGGCAGCATCACTGGCGATCGCGGCAATGGACACATCGCCCTGCGCCAGGCGTGCAGCCTCCGCGTTGCTGCTCACGGCCACCCGCTCCACACCGGGCAGATTGGCATCCAGCCACTCCCGGCATTGCGCCAGCGCCTGCTGGTGGGCCTGCACGCTGCTGATCTGGTCCAGGCTGTTACCGCCGCCCAGCAACTGATGGTGAATCTGCAGTTCGACATCACCACAGATTTTCAGCGGTGAACGAATAAACATATCCAGCGTATGATTGATTGTACCTTCAGTGGAGTTCTCCACCGGCACGACCCCGAAATCGGCGCTCCCCGCTTCCACTTCGCGGAATATTTCATCGATAGCTGCCAATGGTTTGAGACTGACTGAATGGCCAAAATGCTTCTGCGCCGCTGTCTGGGTATAGGTGCCCTCGGGCCCGAGATAGGCAACGGCTAACGGCTGCTCCAGCGCCAGGCAGGCCGACATGATTTCGCGAAACAGGCGCACTATTTCATCGTCGGACAGAGGCCCCTTGTTACGCTCCCTCACACGCCGCAGAATTTCGGCTTCCCGTTCCGGGCGGTAAAAGACGATATCATTATTATTTTTTTTGGCTTCTGCGACTTGCTGAGCACAGGCTGCGCGCTCATTCAGCAAGCCCTGGATTATTTCATCCAACTCGTCTATGCGATCTCGCAATTGATCCAGGGTGGAATCCGACATCAGCGTGTGCCCGTCTTACAGAGCCCTAACGGCCAGCACACCTGCAGTCGAAGAAACCCTGTCAATACATTGCTGGGACACTTCGCCGTCAACATCGACCAGGGTATAAGCCAGGTCACCCCTGGACTTGTTGATCATATCAACGATATTCAATCCGGAATCGGCCAGCGTGGTGGAGATCTGGCCCAGCATATTGGGAACATTTTCGTTAACAATCGCCAGGCGGTAACCCTCGTAGCGCTTCATATACACTTTGGGGAAATTCACCGAGTTTCTGACATTACCGTTTTCCAGGTAGTCACGGATCTCATCGGCCACCATGATGGCACAATTGTCTTCCGCCTCTTTGGTTGAAGCACCCAGGTGGGGCAGCGTAACAACTCGCGGATGATCCTTCAGGAGATTACTGGGAAAGTCGCAGACATAAGCGTAGACCTTGCCATCCTCCAGTGCCTGAACCACGGCTTTGTCATCGATGATGCCATTTCGCGAGAAATTGAGCAGCACGACATTGTCTTTCATAGTGCGCAGGCGCTCAGCATTAATCATGTGCCGGGTTGCATCAACCAGCGGTACGTGGAAAGTGACAAAATCCACCTGCGACAACAGATCGTCGATACCGGTAGCCTGCTCAACGTCCGACGACATCTGCCAGGCGCTCTGTACGGTGATATCCGGGTCGTAACCGATAACCTTCATGCCCAGCGCGTGCGCAGCGTTTGCAACCTGCACACCAATAGCACCCAGGCCGACAACACCCAGGGTGCGCCCCGGCAACTCCATTCCGGCGAAGTTCTTCTTACCCGCCTCGACCTGCTTGCTGATATGCGCATCGTCGCCATTCAGACCACGCGCAAAATTCCAGCCCTGAACCAGATTACGAGCTGCTATAAGCATGCCGGCAAGGACCAGTTCCTTCACCGCATTGGCGTTGGCGCCCGGCGCATTGAATACCGGAACACCGCGCTTACTCATTTTATCGACGGGGATATTGTTCACACCGGCACCGGCACGACCAATGGCCGTCACCGACGCCGGAATATCCATGTCATGCATATTGAAGGAACGCAGCAAAATCGCGTCCGGATGCTGGATCTCCGAGGCGACCTCATACTGGTCACGCGGCAGACGCTCCAAACCGGCAACTGAAATATTATTTAGAGTTAGAATCTTATACATATCTTCTACACCAAAAAACCTTTAACCGCGAAGGACGCTAAGGACGCTAAGGAAAATAAGATTTTAAAACCTCCACGCCCTTCGCGTCCTTCGCGGTTAGCAATCATTTTGAATCATCTTAACCCTGGCGCTTTTCGAAATCCGCCATAAAATCAGCCAGTGCCTTGACGCCCTCTTCCGGCATGGCATTGTAGATACTGGCACGCATGCCACCCACCGAACGATGACCTTTCAGCGTCACCAGCCCGGCCTGTTTGGCCTCTTCCAGAAAGGTGGCATCCAACTCGGGATCGGCCAGTGTAAAGGGTACATTCATCCAGGAACGGCAGTCTGGATCGACCGGGTTACTGTAAAATTCCGATGTATCGATAACGTCATACAAGGTCTTTGCCTTGCCATGGTTGATCCTGGCAATGGCTTCCAGGCCGCCCTTTTCTTTCAGCCATTCAAACACCAGTCCGGACAGATACCAGCCGTAGGTAGGCGGCGTATTATACATGGAGTCATTATTGGCGTGTGTCGCGTAGTCAAACATAACCGGTTGACCAGCCCCTGGCTGTCCGATCAGGTCTTCGCGAACGATTACTACCGTCAGACCGGCAGGACCGATATTCTTCTGTGCGCCCGCATAAATCACACCATAGCGGCTGACGTCAATCGGCCGCGACAGAATGGTCGACGACATATCAGCAACCAGCGGCACATCACCGACATCGGGAATCCAGTGGTACTCCACGCCACCAATGGTTTCGTTCGGCGTGTAATGCACATAGGCTGCGTCAGCATCCAGCTGCCAGGTAGCGGGCGCCGGAATGGTGTTGAAGTTCTCCGCTTCCGAGCTGGCGGCAACGTTTACGTTACAGTAACGTTTACCTTCAGCAATGGCTTTTTTACCCCATGCCCCGGTCCAGATGTAATCCGCCTTGTTTTTACCGCGCAGCAGATTGATCGGCACCATGGCAAACTGGCTGGACGCACCGCCCTGCAGGAACAGCACTTTGTAGTTATCAGGAATCCTCATCAGATCGCGCAGATCGGCTTCCGCCTTCTCCGCAATGGACATGAATTCCTTGCCACGGTGGCTCATTTCCATGACCGACATGCCGCTGCCATGCCAGTCCACCAGTTCATCACGCGCCCGCTCCAGCACTTGCGCGGGCAAAACCGCGGGACCGGCGCTGAAGTTATAAATCTTTGTCATCTGAATCATACTCCTAAAGAATTTACCCGGAGAGGACTCGCTCATTCAAAGCCGCTTGCCGTATGAAAGTAGCAAGCGTCCTGGATACGGGTTTTCATGACCGGCGGTCGCATGGATGCGACCCTGGAATACTAGCTGATTTACTCAGCTTCCTTACCGGGGTCTTCCTCGTCCTGAACCTCAACGATCCTTTCGACGCCAACCAGTTTTTCATCACCGTGCAGATTGATGAGCCGTACCCCCTGGGTATTGCGGCCCATGGTGGAAATTTCATTGACGCGGGTACGCACCAGCGTACCTGCATTACTGATCAGCATGATTTCATCTTCATCCTGTACCAGCACCGCGCCAACGACATCACCGTTCCGGCCCGAACCCTGGATGGAAATCACGCCCTGACCACCACGTCCGTGAGCGGGATAATCAGACACCAGCGTCCTCTTGCCATATCCGTTTTCCGTCGCCATCAATACGCCACCTTCATCGACGATAATCAGCGCAATCACTTTCTGGTTACCCGTCAAACGAATGCCGCGAACACCACATGCAGTGCGACCCATGGCGCGCACATCGGTTTCCTTGAAACGAATTGCTTTTCCGGCATTGCTGAACAACATCACATCACGAGAACCATCGGTAATGTCGACATTGACCAGGTAGTCATCTGCACGCAAATCCACCGCGATGATGCCATTGCTGCGTGGGTTGGAGAAATCAGACAAGGGTGTTTTCTTGACTGTGCCCTGCGCTGTCGCCATAAAGATGAACAGATCGTCTGTGTACTCGCGTATCGGTAACACGGCGTTGATACGTTCACCTTCTTCCAGCGGTAACAGATTCACGATCGGCTTACCGCGCGCCATGCGGCCCGCCTGCGGTAACTGGTATACCTTCAGCCAGTAGGCCTTGCCACGGCTGCTGAAACACAAAATGGTATCGTGGGTACTGGCGACAAAGAGCTTGTCGATGAAATCTTCTTCCTTGACCTTGGTCGCTGACTTACCGCGCCCGCCACGCCGCTGCGCCCGGTAGTCGGACAGGGGTTGCGACTTGGCATAACCAGAGTGTGACAGCGTCACTACCACGTCTTCTTCGGTAACCAGATCTTCCATGGTGAGGTCAAGCTGGTCAATCAGGATCTCGGTACGGCGTTTATCGCCGAACTGCTCACGTACTTCGAGCAGTTCATCGCGAATAACCTGCATGAGACGATCCGGGTTGTTCAGGATTTCGAGCAGCTCATCAATGCGTTCTATGACCACTTTATATTCATCTACGATCTTGTCCTGCTCCAGACCGGTTAACTGGTGCAGACGCAAATCAAGGATTGCCTGCGCCTGGGTTTCGGAAAGAAGATAGACGTCATCGTGGTACCCAAACTGTGCTTCCAGGCCGTCCGGACGCGAAGCCTCGCTGCCCGAGCGCTGCAACAATTCACTGACGATGCCCGGCTGCCACTCGCGACGCACCAACTCGGCACGCGCCTCGGCACGGCTTTTGGATGCCTTGATCAAGGCTATGACTTCATCGATGTTGGCCAGCGCGACCGCGAGCCCTTCCAAGATATGCGCGCGTTCACGCGCCTTGCGCAACTCGTAGACGGTACGCCGTGTCACCACTTCGCGGCGGTGACGGACAAAGGCTTCCAGAACCTGTTTGAGATTTAGCAGGCGTGGCTGATTGTCCACCAGCGCCACCATATTGATACCGAACACACTCTGCAGCTGGGTCTGCTGATAGAGATTATTCAGTATCACCTCGGCCACTTCACCACGTTTGAGTTCGATGACCATGCGCATGCCGTCCTTGTCGGACTCATCGCGCAGCTGGCTGATACCCTCAATCTTTTTCTCTTTAACCAGTTCGGCGATTTTTCCCAGCAAACGTGCCTTGTTAACCTGATACGGCAACTCGGTAACAATGATCGACTGTTTCGGTCCGTCTTCGCCTTCGATATGACTGCGCGCACGGATATGAACACGGCCACGACCGGTGTGATAGGCCTCGTGGATACCCCGCACACCGTTAATAATGCCAGCGGTGGGAAAATCCGGGCCTGGCACATGTTCCATCAGGTCCTTGACGGTGAGTTCGGGTTGATCGATTAAGGCGAGGCAGGCGTTAATGACTTCGTTAAGATTGTGTGGCGGTATATTGGTCGCCATACCAACCGCAATACCCGCCGAGCCATTAACCAACAGGTTGGGAAGACGGGCCGGAAAAACCGCGGGCTCGTGCTCTGACTCGTCATAGTTAGCGACGAAATCGACGGTTTCCTTATCGAGATCGGCGAGCAGTTCATGCGCAATCCTGGCCATGCGCACTTCGGTGTATCGCATGGCCGCCGGTGAATCGCCATCCACCGAACCAAAATTACCCTGGCCGTCGACCAGCATGTAGCGCAGCGAAAAAGGCTGCGCCATGCGCACGATGGTGTCATATACAGCAGTATCGCCGTGGGGGTGATATTTACCGATAACGTCACCGACGACACGGGCCGACTTCTTGTAAGCTTTGTTCCAGTCGTTGCCAAGTACGCTCATGGCGAACAGCACGCGGCGGTGGACCGGCTTCAGCCCGTCGCGGACGTCCGGGAGCGCGCGACCGACAATGACGCTCATCGCGTAATCGAGATAAGATTGCCGCATTTCGTCTTCCAGATTGACCGGAAGCACTTCTTTGGCGAAATCAGCCATTAATATCCAATATTCTTGTCTTCGCGAACGGCACTGCGGCGGCAGTGCATTTGCAGACCCGCTGTGAATACATCCCTGTACGCTCGACAGCCGCATCCCCGCGGCCGACGGTCTTCAAATACACTGCCTCCACACCGCCTCGGAGCTTAGTTAAGCGCACTCACACAACGAGAGCCCGTAAAACGGCAATGGTAACACACCTTTGTAAAGTACCGCATCTGAACAATCGGCCCGGAGAAAGGCTCTGACACAGCCTGAACGGCATTTCGTCAAATTATTGTCGCGCCATCATGGCGGTCATCTTGGCCAGATCCGGCTGCTCGACCACACCCCGTTCCGTCACGATGACATCCACCAGTTCCGCGGGTGTCACGTCAAAGGCCGGATTCCAGGCCTGCGCACCGGCAGCGGCGACGGGACGGCCAGCCACCTCCAGTACCTCCGCAGGCGGGCGGGTTTCGATCGGGATGTCGGCACCACCTGAAATATTCATATCCACAGTAGAACTGGGTGCCACGACCATGAATTTCACACCGTGGTAACGCGCCGCAACAGCTGCGCTGTAGGTACCGATTTTATTGGCTACATCGCCATTGGCGGCGATGCGGTCCGAACCCACAATCACCCATTGAACCTTACCCTGCTTCATCAGGTGCGCCGCCGCAGCATCAACCAGCAAGGTGACCGGGATATCATCCTTGACCAGTTCCCAGGCGGTCAATCGGGCACCCTGCAGCCAGGGCCGTGTTTCATCGGCAAACACCGTGGTTAGTTTTCCGGCCGACCAGGCGCTGCGGATAACACCCAGTGCAGTTCCATAACCACCGGTGGCCAGCGAACCGGTATTGCAATGCGTAAGCACGGCACTGCCATTTTGAATAAAGGCCGCGCCCAGTTCCCCCATCGTGTGATTAGCCTGAATATCCTGCTTGTGTATGGCATTGGCCAGTTCAAGCAAAGCGGGTACAGGATCCCCTTCCAGGGTCTCGGTGGCCTCCCACATACGCTGTACGGCCCAGGTCAGGTTCACGGCAGTCGGCCGCGCCTGGTTTAATACCTCAAGATCCTGTTTAAAACCGCTGCGCCAGTTATCAGGGTGCGCCTCAAACCGGGCGCCGGCAGCAATGACCGCGCCGTAGGCCGCGGTTATACCGATCGCGGGCGCACCTCGCACCACCATGTCACGAATAGCATCCGCAACCGCACTGCTGTCTTCTAAGACCATGATTTCTTCAAACTGTGGCAAGCGCCGTTGATCCAGCAGCTGCAAGCTCCCGTCAACCCAGGCTACTGCGCGGACTTGATCGTGTGAATGGGCCATATGTCTGCCTCGACTCAATCATTATGCGTACGCATGTATAGTTTTTATTGGATGCGCTTTCAAGGTTTTTTATCTCGTACCCATCGGCGGCTATACTAGGCGCAATGAGAACGACAGAAACCCTGATTCACGCCCGCTGGGTGATCCCGGTGGAGCCCGATTGCACGGTACTGGAATACCACAGCATCGCTATTGATGAAGGCAGGCTCACGGCCATTCTGCCCAGTTCCGAGGCACGTCAGTCGTACCGGGCACAGCTTACGCTGGAACTCGATCGGCACGCATTGATACCCGGGCTCGTCAATACCCACACACATGCCGCCATGACCTTGCTGCGCGGTATCGCCGATGACCTGCAGCTGATGGACTGGTTGCAGCATCATATCTGGCCGGCAGAACAAAAATGGGTCAGCGAACAGTTTGTGCACGATGGTACCCAGCTCGCCGTCGCAGAAATGCTGCGTAGCGCCACCACCTGCTTCAACGATATGTATTTCTTCCCGGAAGTCACCGCCCGTGTTGCGGCAAACAGCGGTATTCGCGCCTGTGTTGGAATGATCCTGCTCGACTTCCCGACCGCCTACGCCGAAAACCCCGAGCAATACCTTGCCAAAGGCCTCGCGCTACACGATGAATATAGACACCATCCGCTCATTCGTTGTGCTTTCGCACCGCACGCGCCTTACACAGTGTCTGACCCACCCTTGAAAAACGTACAGATACTCGCTGACGAACTGGACCTTCCGGTTCACATCCATCTTCACGAAACCGCCAGCGAGATCGAGAACAGCCTGAAAACCTGCGGGCAGCGACCACTGCACCGTCTGCAACAGCTGGGGCTGCTTTCACCCGCGCTGCTGGGGGTGCATATGACCCAGCTGGAAAACGATGAAATCCGACAACTCGGCGAAAGCGGCGCCAGTGTCGTTCATTGCCCGGAATCCAACCTGAAACTGGCCAGCGGCTTCTGCCCGGTACAGCGACTCATAGACACAGGTGTTAACGTGGCGCTGGGAACCGATGGCGCTGCAAGCAACAATGATCTGGATATGCTGGGCGAAATGCAAACTGCGGCGCTGTTAGCCAAAGCGGTACACGGGGATGCCAGTGCCTTGCCCGCCCATAGTGTTCTGCGAATGGCCACCCTGAATGGAGCTCGCGCGCTAGGTTTGGGCGATGAAACAGGCTCCCTCGAAGTCGGAAAATGGGCGGATATTGCCGCCGTTGATCTCGATACACTGGAAACACGCCCGCTTTACAACCCGGTCTCGCAACTGGTCTATGCGGCCGGCCGGGAGCAGGTGACGGATGTCTGGGTCGCCGGGCAACATGTCCTCAAGGACCGTGAACTGACCCATCTCGACGCGCGGAAACTGATCCATCGAGCACTCGACTGGCAGGAGCGCATCGCCGCGGGTGAATCCAATCCCTAAATCCGGTATCTTGTGCAACATGAACGGAACCGCTCATAACATCGACCCTGCCGAAGTCAATAAATTCGAGGAACTGGCGTCGCGCTGGTGGGACCCCAACAGTGAATTCAAGCCGCTGCACGACATCAATCCCTTGCGTATTGACTACATCAGGGAACGTGCTCAGCTGAAGGAGCGGAAAATCATCGATGTCGGTTGCGGTGGCGGCCTGTTGTCGGAAGGCATGGCGCAACTGGGCGCGCAGGTGACCGGTATAGACATGGGTGAAGCGCCACTCACCGTGGCACGCCTGCACCAGCACGAAACGGGGGTTCAGGTCGACTACCAGCGCGCCACCGCAGAACAGATGGCCGAGCAGAATCCGCAGACCTACGACGTCTGCACCTGCCTGGAAATGCTGGAGCATGTTCCTGACCCCGCATCCGTGATTGAAGCCTGTGCAAAACTGGTCAAGCCCGGCGGTCAGCTGTTTTTTTCGACCATCAACAGAAACCCTAAATCCTACCTGTTTGCCATTATCGGAGCGGAATACGTGCTGCGCATGCTGCCGAAAGGCACCCATGATTTTCGTAAATTCATCCGGCCCTCGGAACTGGAGCGCTGGGCACGCTCGACCGGGCTTTTATTAAAGGAACTGACCGGTATGAGTTTTAATCCGCTCACACAGCAATATAAACTCGGTACGGACGTTGATGTGAACTACCTGGCCTGGTTGGAAAAACCCCTGTAAGTGGCGATATATTGCCGGGCGAATGGGTACCTAAGTTACCCGACAGGGCTTGCCAGGACACGCTGCAAGTACATCCCTGTACGCTCGACGGCCGCATCCCCCGGCAATTGCTCCTGCATGGCTCTACCTGCGCCCATCCCTGGGCTCGTGCGGCCGACGGTCCCGGCAAGCCCTGTCGGGTAACTTAGATACGCCTTAATAGCTACCAACTCAATAGTAGAAGTGATATCTACTAGTTCATATCAGCTCAATGAATCGAAAAATCCAGACCG
The DNA here is from genome assembly GCA_965603065.1 of uncultured Gammaproteobacteria bacterium. Classification (GTDB taxonomy): domain Bacteria; phylum Pseudomonadota; class Gammaproteobacteria; order DSM-19610; family DSM-19610; genus Thiogranum. The sequence continues at coordinate 12,283 of CBFDBP010000010.1, read as the reverse complement.
TACTGTTCGATCTCGACGGCACCCTGCTCGATACCGCGCCCGATCTGGCCAATGCCTTAAACGCGGTACTGCGGCTGAACAAGCAGCCGGCTTTGCCGTTTGAGCAGATCCGTCCTGTAGTTTCCCACGGCGGCCAGGCCTTGATTGAACTGGGTTTCAAGCTCGGCCCCGATCACCCCGAGTTTGCCGCTTTAAAAAAACAGTTGCTCGACTACTACCAGTCACACATCGCCGAGCAAACCACCTTGTTTCCTGGTATGGGCGAAGTTCTCGACAGTATCGAACAACAGGGCATCAACTGGGGTGTGGTTACCAACAAACCGGCCTGGCTCACGGAACCGCTGATGGATGCTCTCGATCTAACCCGACGCGCAAGCACTATTGTCTCCGGCGACACCCTTGACAAACGCAAGCCTCACCCCGCACCGCTGTTGTATGCCTGCAAAGTCGTCGGCAGCAAACCCGATACCGGCCTCTATATCGGCGACGCGGAACGCGATATCGAAGCCGGGCACAACGCGGGCATGTCTACCCTTGTTGCCATGTTCGGCTATTTATTGGCAGAAGATGAACCTGAAACCTGGGGGGCCACAGCCTTGATCCAGCAACCATCCGATATCCTGGACTGGATAGGATAACCGCCATCGACATGCTGACAGCCGGTCTCAGCTGACTTGCTCCCGCCTTCATCTGAGCGTAACACGCTGAATTTCGGTATAATCCCCTGCTATGGAGATATCGCACTGGCTGGATTCACTGATTACCGGCACACTGGCCCTTTTGGCAAGCATCAGTACCGCCGAATCGCTGAGCAGCCTGATGGGGATATCACTGGCCGGCCTGGTTGGCTGGCTGATCGGGCACGGCCGCGGACAACGTGATATCACACGCCTGCGTGAGGCCAATGTGCGTCTGAATACCCTGCTGGGGTACGAACGTAGCGCTTGCGAAGAAAAAGCGCGCACACTGGACGAAGTCCGGGCCCAGTTTGAAGCCACCTTCAAATCGCTGGCCGGCGATGTGCTCAAATCCAACAGCAGCGAATTTCTGAAACTTGCCGAGACCAGTTTCAAGGTCCTGCATACCCAGGCCAGCGGTGACCTCGAGCAACGCGAGAAAGCCGTTGAAAACCTGGTGAAACCAATTCGCGAATCACTGGAAAAAGCCGATCAGCACATCCGCAGCATAGAAAAAGAACGCCAGGAAGCCTTTGGCTCTCTTAGCCGGCACCTCGAGCTCATGGCCAATACGCAGCAGCAGTTACAGGGCGAAACGCGCAACCTCGTAAAAGCATTGAGTCGTCCCGAGATACGCGGTCAGTGGGGAGAGTTGACACTGAAACGACTGGCTGAACTCGCAGGCATGATCGAGCACTGCGACTTTGACCAGCAACGCAGCGTGGATAGCGACGAGGGTAAACAGCGGCCGGATATGGTGGTACGCATGCCGGGTGGCAGGGAGATCATTGTCGATGCCAAGGCACCGATGGACGGCTACCTGGGTGCGGTCGAGGCCAGCGACGATAATACCCGTGTGCAGGAGATTCGACGTCATGCCCGCAACGTCAGGGACCGTGTACGCGAACTGTCAGGCAAGCGGTACTGGAAGCAGTTTCCCAGGTCGCCGGATTTTGTCGTACTGTTTATTCCCGGCGACCAGTTCCTGAGTGCGGCACTGGAGGTCGATCCCCAACTGCTGGAAGACGCCATGGCCGACAGGATTGTACTGGCGACACCCTCCAGCCTGGTGGCCCTGCTGCGCGCCGTGGCTTACGGCTGGCGCCAGGAATCTCTGGCCGAAAATGCCGAACAGATTCGCATCGTCGGCGAGGACCTGTATGAACGCCTGGGCACCTTCGCCGACCATCTTGGCAAATTGGGCATCAGCCTGAACCGCAGCGTGGAAAGCTATAACAAAGCGGTAGGCTCCTTCGACAGTCGCGTGCTCCCGGGCGCCCGGAAGTTCAAGGATATGGGTATTCAGGAGAAAAAAGAGCTACCGGAACCGGATCAGATAGAACGCCTGCCACGCTCGGTTCAGGGAGATGCCGACACGTCCTCCGATGTCCATTGAGTCGTCCATCGCTGCCCGGCAGGGTTATCAGTGGTGTCGCAGGCTGGCACAGTCCCATTATGAGAATTTCCCGGTTGCCTCCCGCCTCCTGCCAGGCCACCTGCGCGACCCGGTCGCGGCAATTTATGCCTTTGCACGTACGGCGGATGATATCGCCGACGAAGGTGAGATTTCACCGGAACGGCGTCTTCATCGACTGGATGAGATGGAAATGGCGCTGGATGCTGTCGAAGCCGGCGAAATAAACAACTCCCCGCTGTTCCAGGCGCTGGCCGATACCATCAACCGCTATCAGCTGCCTGTCGATCTGTTTCGTGATCTGCTCAGCGCATTTCGCCAGGATGTGAGCAAGACGCGCTACACAGACTTCGAAGAAATCATGGATTACTGCAGGCGCTCGGCCAACCCTGTCGGACGACTGATGCTGTACCTGACGGGGCAGGTGTCGGAAGGCAGGCTGCTCATGTCGGACGCTGTCTGCAGCGCACTGCAGCTGATCAACTTTGTGCAGGATATCGATATGGATTACCGGGAAAAACACCGAATCTACATCCCGCGGAATGAAATGCAGCGCTTTGCTGTAAGCGAAGAAGACATTGGCCGGCGGCGTAACAGCCCCCGGTTCAGACTGTTGATTCACTTCCAGATCCAGCGTGCCGCAGAACTGCTGCGTTCCGGTAGCCCACTCGGCAGGCAGACCAGCGGCCGGTTCGGCCTGGAACTGCGAGCCGTTATCCTCGGTGGCTCGCGGATACTGGAAAAACTCCGTCAACAGGATGACCTGTTCGACCGGCCCAGGCTCAATGCCTCGGACCGGATGCGGATTATCTGGGGCGCTTTCAAACAGGGCACCGGATTTATATAATCTCTCTCCCCCAAAGAATCACGAACCGTCCATAGCCCCCCAAAAACCATGACACCCGACCAATACTGCTGGCAAAAAACAGCCGGAAGCGGCTCCAGCTTCTATTACAGCTTCCTGTTCCTGCCGGCGGAACAGCGGCGCGCCATCACCGCGCTGTACGCCTTTTGCCGTGAGGTCGATGATGTCGTCGACGAATGCAGTGATACGGGTGTTGCACACAGAAAACTGGACTGGTGGCAGAAAGAAGTCGAACAGTGCTTTTCGGGACAGCCCCGGCACCCCGTCGGCCTGGCATTACAGCAACCCGTCCAGACCTATAACCTGCCAGCCGAGTATTTTCAGGAAATCATCGACGGGATGAGAATGGACCTGCAACAGAACCGCTATGAAACCTTCAGCGAACTGGCACTCTACTGCCATCGAGTGGCAGGGGTCGTGGGTTTGTTGTCTGCTGAGATCTTCGGCTACCGGCACCGCGGTACGCTGAAGTATGCCGAGGAACTGGGCACCGCCTTCCAGCTCACCAATATTATAAGGGACGTACGCGAAGATGCTGAACGCGGCCGTATCTACCTGCCACTGGATGAACTGCTGGAGTTTCGCATCAATCCCCACGACCTGTTGAATGCCAGGGTCACCGACAGACTGCATGAAATGCTTGGATTTCAGGCACAACGCGCACGCCGCTATTATCAGCGCGCCATGTCACACCTGCCGCCCGCAGACCGCTACGCGCAACGTAGCGGGCTCATTATGGCCGAGATATACCGGACCCTGCTGGATGAATTGGAAGCGGATGAGTTCCGTGTGATGCAGCAGCGCTTAAGCCTTACGCCGCTGCGTAAATTATGGATCGCCTGGAGAACCGCAGGTAAAGAGCATCGCTTGCACCGTAGATACCTGAAAAACCTGACTCATGCCTGAACGGCATCCGGTTGTTATCGTCGGTGGCGGATGGGCCGGCCTGGCAGCCGCCGTTGAACTTTGTGCTCATGAAATACCAGTCACAGTGCTGGAGTCGGCACAGCAGTTAGGTGGCCGGGCACGCAGTATCCACGCCAGAGATATGATCGTTGATAACGGACAGCATCTATTCATCGGCGCATACCGTTCCGTGTTCAAGCTGATGGACATGATAGGGGTCGACTGTCAACACGCATTTCTGCGCCAGCCCTTGATACTCAGGCTGATAAGGGGAAACAGAACCAGTCTGCACTTCAAGGCTCCACATCTGCCTGCCCCCCTCCACCTGCTGAGCGCCATTTTGACCGCGCGCGGCTTATCCACGACCGATCGTATTCAGGCACTACGCTTCGGGCGAAGACTGCCGGAGCTGAGTATTGCCGACCATGAGGACATCAGTGTACAGACACTGTTACACAGCGAAGCACAAACACCCGCTCTTATCCGAAGACTGTGGGGCCCCTTGTGTATCGCCGCCCTCAACACACCGCTCCGTGAAGCCTCCGCACGCATCTTTGTGCACACGCTGAGGGAGTCCTTTGTGGGTCTCCGCAAACACTCTGACTTACTCATTCCCAGGCTGGCACTCGATGAAATGCTGCCACTCCCCTGTGCCGACTATCTCGAGCAGCGGGGTGTCAGGATAGAACTGGGACAACGCGTTACCAGTCTGGAGATTGAAGAGTCGGGTATTCAGGCTGTTAAAATCCGCGGACGCCGAATAGATGCCAGTCAGGTCGTCCTGGCTGCACCACACATCATCAGCCGCCGCCTGATGTCCCGCCACCAACCACTGCAGGCGCTTTGTGCGCAACTGTCTGAACTCGGTAATGAACCCATTTTCACTCTGTACCTGCAGTACCCACCGCAGACATGCCTGCCCCAGCCGATGCTTGGCCTTGAGGATACACTGGCTCAGTGGGTATTCGACCGCAGGGTATGCGGCCAACCCGGTATGATGGCCGTTGTCATAAGCGCCAGAGGCCGGCACAGTCAGATGAAGACAGAAGAGCTTACACATAGAGTCGCAGCCGAGCTGGCCACCAGCTTTCCGGACTGGCCGGCCCACGAGCAGAGTCTGTTGATCCGTGAGAAACGAGCGACTTTCAGCAGCCGAGTCGGTATTGATCAAATCCGGCCAGCCAACAGAACGCCAGTATCCGGCCTTTGGCTTGCCGGTGACTATACGGCCAACGGCTTACCGGCCACATTGGAAGGTGCAGTTCGCAGCGGGATCGGATGTGCTCATGCAATTCTGGATAGCCATTACTGATGAGTGCTAAACTTCGCTGATGCAGATACCTGACGACTGGCAACCGCGGAAAGATCTTCTCAAGGAACGCATCATCCTGGTGACGGGCGCCGGTAACGGTATCGGCGCTGCCGTTGCCAAAAGTTGTGCCCAGTACGGTGCAACTGTCATTCTGCTCGACAAGGTCATCCGCAACCTGGAACAGGTTTACGACGCCATAGAGTCGGCGGCTGGTATACAGCCGGCGATCTATCCCATGAACCTCGAAGGTGCCTCAGAAAAGGACTATCTTGATCTGGCGGCCACGATAGAAAAGGAATTCGGGCGGCTGGACGGCCTGCTCCACAATGCAGCCATGCTGGGCGCCCTGATTCCGATCGCCCACTTCGAATCAGAGCTCTGGTACAAAATACTGCAGGTAAACCTGAACGCCCCCTTCCTGATGACCCGCGCCTGCCTCAACCTGCTGCTGCAGAGCAAAGATGCATCGATCCTGTTCAGTTCTGACAGCGCGGGAAAACGGGGTAAGGCGTACTGGGGGGCCTACGGTATCAGCAAAGCTGCCAGTGAAAATTTCATGCAGGTGCTGGCAGACGAAATGGAGGCCAATACCTCCGTGCGGGTGAACAGCTTCGATCCAGGACCGGTAGCCACTGCATTCAGGAGCCTTGCCTACCCCGGGGAGAACCCGGAACGGATTGCCGGACCGGAAGATGTCGTTGCTCCACACCTTTATTTAATGGGACCGGACAGCAAAGGCGTCACTGGCAAACAGTTCTATCTTTAACGGCGCTATCCCGTACAGCGGTATCGCCTATCCTGTTCTCAACCTGACTGGTTCCACCCCTACTCCATCAGGTCAACATGAACCCCCTGCGCCTCCAGTTCAGCGACGCGCCGCTGGAGATAGCGCTGAAAACCCGGTTGCGTCTTGTACGCACCGGAAAGCACATAGTCCATGGAACCCTGGGTATGAAATGCCTTGAGGTAGGCTTCCCTGCGGAAGACCTCCTGGCCCGATTCATCAAACAACACCATGCTCGGCGCATACTGGATGTTCAGTTGATTCGACCATTCAGCCGCCGTGCTATCCACTCCGTCGGGTGTCTGCAGCGGCGTCTTTGACCACATGTCCAGTAATACCACATCAAAGCGCTTTAACAATTCTGCACTTTCCTTGCGCTTGAGAATGTCCAGGTGCAACTCATCGCAGGGTGCGCAATCCTTTTGTTCAAATAAAACCAGCAGAGGCTTTCCGCTGCCGCGTTCCGCTAAACGGTACGGCGGTTGCAGATAGGCCGCATCGCTGTGCAGTTTTCCTGTCGAGGCAGGTGGTGAAACCCGAGCCCAGTAATCACGAAAGCCGACCTCCTTTTCCTTGTGCTGGCCAACATAATCCACCACGGTAGCGAACTTGTGCGGCGGGTAATAACCATTCAGGCGCATGATGACCTTACCCTGTTCATCCATAAACAACAGGGTCGGGGTAAACATGACCTTCAGAGCCGTCGCAAACTGCTTCTCGGTGGTGGACTCGCCCTTGAAGTCGGTGACTTCCCGGTCTCCCCAGATATTGACGGCGATGACATCCAGGCTGTTGCGGGTCTTATCGACGATAGCTCGTTGACTGAAGTTGATTTCCAAGAGCTTTTTACAATACGGGCAGCCATCCTGGTAGAAATAAAGAACAACCCGTCTGCCTTGTTCGCCGGCTTCTTTAATATCCTCGCGTATATCCAGAAAAGACTGACTGAACCAGGCCGGCTGATCATGGTAGCCGGGGTTCACCATGCCTTCCTCCAGCCTGTCGCCCTGGTCAACCGACCCGGCCCCGAATGCAGGCTGAAGTGTCAACAATAAAATAGTCAGAATTCGCGACATCGTTCCCGAGCCTCAGCAGCATTGCCCCACGACACAGTATCTCATGGTGTCCAGTCTGTGGTGGCAGTGCAAGCCTACAGACGGAAATCCGCCGCCTACCGGCGGCAATCAGGCGGCACCCGGATCGCCATTATTATGACGTTTTTATGGCGACCTGACACAAGATGGCCTGTATCTCGTTGTTTTTTTGTCACTTCGAAAGTGTCGCCATGAGTGGCACAAAATTCGCTACCAGCTTTACATGCCAGTAAATTACCCGGAAACCGCCATGAATAGACCACTGCACTATATCGCAGACAGTTTAAATGCCCGCAAACCCTCGGATGACCGTTCTGTATTGCGCGAACTGACGGCAAGCAAGGCTGTGGAAATTACCCAGAGCTTGCAGACCAGCCTGGATCCCGGCCATCTGGTTGAAATGTTCAGCATGGAAGTTGGCACCCTTATCGTTCATCAGGGCGTTCGCTACCTGAATGACAATCTTGATCTGGATCTCACACTGGGTCATCAGGCTCGGCACAGCTGTTCCTACAGGCTGAAACTTGGTGACGAACCGTTGGGCCAGCTGACTTTCCGCCGCAAGCAGAAGTTTAGCGACGCTGAAATCGAAGCCCTGGAGCGGCTTCTGTGCAGTCTGTTGTATCCGCTGCGCAATGCCTTGCTTTATCAGAACGCACTACAGCTGGCGCAGAAAGACCCGTTGACAGGCATCTGCAATCGCGCTGCGCTGGATGAAATGATGCAGCGCGAACTCAGCCATTCGCATCGACAAGGCTCAAGCTGTGCCCTGATTATTCTCGATATCGATCATTTCAAAGCCGTCAATGACAAATACGGACATATCGCGGGTGATTGCGCATTGAAGGCTGTCGCTAACATGATGGCCAAATGTAAACGCGATGGTGACCTCCTGTTCCGCTACGGTGGCGAAGAGTTTGTTGTATTGATGCGCGATACCGAAATGGAGGGTGCAGGTCTGCTCGCAGAACGCATACGCAGACATATCGAGACCCATCCCTGTAGCTACTCAGGTGCCGACCTGGATATCCGGGTCAGCATCGGGGTGAGCGTATTACAGAATAACGACAGTGCGGTATCGCTGTTTGCCCGCGCCGACCAGGCCTTGTACAGCGCCAAGAGACACGGTCGCAATCAGGTCTGTGTGGCCACAGCCACACAACACTAGATCCAGACGCCCGCTTGTGCAGACGCTCTACATACCATTCTTGAATTTTCCCAGGTCGGTCGCGCCACTGGCACGAACCTGTCCCAGCGCCTGGGCATACTCTTTGAGAATATTCAGGGCATAGCCGATCCGTTCCCTGAAATAGCCATCGGCTTGCGGATTATTCTGTTGCGGATCTTCGTTCAGAACAGATTCGACATTTCGCACAATAATCTGCTCCGGGATATAACAGATACGATTGTTTTTGTAACTGCTCATACGCAGCTCGGCGACCGGATAGGCGCCACCGTCGGCAGAAGAAACGGTAACAATCAGTGCCGGTTTATGGGCCAGTTCACCTTTGCCCCACATCAGGAAAAAGTTCTTCAAACCCGACGGTACCTGGCCATGCCATTCCGGGGAAATCACCACGAATCCGTCGCTGGAAGCCAGTTCGCTGGAGATGGGATCCAGCTTCTGTTTCCAATCGGGGTTGCCTTCCCAGATACTTTCGTCCCACAAAGGCAATGGATTTTCCGCCAGCCTGAATAACCAGGTTTCATCGCAAATGTTCCGGCCTTCGAGCGTCTGCTGGATGAAACGCGCAACTTTTTCACTTTGCGATGCTTTACGGTGACTACCGCTGATGATGCTGATCTTCATTTATACCGTCCCGGGATACTATTAAATGATTGGCTGATTTCGCCTGCCCGCTTAGCTGCGGGGCTTCAGAACTTCCGGGATTGTAACAGATTTGCAGTCAATGAGACTTCATTGCTGCCCCATTAATTCCCTCTCCCACCGTGAGAGGGAATTCACTTTTGCATGGGGGAGCAAAGATGAGACTTACTTTCTAAACGGTTGGGCGAAGCTGGTGAAATTCTTAAAACCCTTTTAACAGCCAGAACCCCGAATCATCCTGTTCTGCCAACAGCGTTGCGATATCCTCATGACCCGCCGTGGTGGCCAATGTTACGGCTTGCTCCCTCTTGCGATTCCGTAAGCCAGGGTCCGCCTGGTGCGCCAGCAATTGCTCAACAATATCCTTGCGCCCCCACTGAGCCGCGAGCATCAACGCGGTATTACCTTCACGGTTTCTTGTGTCTATTTTTACAGCCGTTTTCAACAAATGATTCACGACCGTTCGCCTTCCGCCAATCGCCGCGAGCATCAACGGGGTGTTACCACTACCGGTGACCACATCGCTATCGGCTCCGTATTTAAGCAAACTAGTGGTAACCGCTTCATGGCCGTGGACTGCGGCACGATGCAGGGCTGTAAATCCGTCCTTATCCGATTTATTTACAGTAATTTTTGACACAAGCAGTAACTTTACCAAGCCAGCATGCCCCTGATCAGCTGCATACCACAGTGCCGAACGGCCGTGCTTATCAACACAATCAATACAGGCCTCACTGCCAAGCAGGCTATTGACCGTCGCAAAGTCATTGTTACGAACCGCCCATATTAATGCATTCTGGGTTTCCGCTTTGTTCGAGCCGGTATCTGAGCCTCGTTTAAGCAACATATTAACGACGCCGGAGTGCCCCTGTTTGATCGCGGCATCCAGTGCGGTCATACCCGTCTCACTGCGCGCACCGACTTCCGCACCTGCAAGCAATAACTGGTACACCACAGGCTCATGTCCCGAAGAGGCCGCCAGCATAAGGGGCGTCTTCCCCCCATGGTCAGCTGTATTCACCCTTGCACCAGCACTAATTAAGTCCTGGACAATTTTCTCATAACCACGCCAGGCTGCACGACTCAGCGCAGTATGGCGTTCGCTGTCACGAACATTGATATCGACTTTCTGTTTCAACAAAGCTTTTACGACATCATTTTGCTCACGCCAGGCTGCTTCGACCAGCATTGGCATCCCCTGACTCTGCTTCCCCGCTCGCAGTTTGAGGCGCGCGTCAAGATCCACTTTATCGGGCTTGGCGCCCGAACGTGCAACTGCACCGCGACTGACGAGCAACTGCTCGATCTTTGCATGTCCTCCGCTACTGGCATAATTCAGCGCTGTCCATCCTTTCTTGTTCTCCAGATTCAGCTTTGCGCCACTGGAGAGTAGTATGCTTGCAGCAGCCAAATCACCCGAGCGCGCCGCCATCATAAGAGCCGTGTTACCGTTGGCATCAGCATGATTCACGCCCGCATTCGCGTTCACCAGTAATTCCAGTATTTCCGAGTGACCTGAGTTTACCGCTTTTAACAGGGAGGTATCGCCGTAGCTGTCCTTATGATTGCTGTCAGCCTGCTTCTCCAAAAGCAAGCTGACCAAATCCGTGTGTCCCTGCCCAGACGCCTTTATAAGCGCAGTGGCACCGTATTCATCCTCCGCATCGACTGCCGCCCCCTTCTCCAGTAACGCCCTGGCCAGTTCAGAATCCCCTTTTATGGCTGCCCAATGCAACCTTTCCTGTACGGAAAGTTCTTCTGTCGCATTGTCTTCGAGATTCCTGCCTCTTCTTGTGCCCGGTTTATCGCTCAACTTGGCTTGAGCCAGCGGGTGTCCCTGCTGACCTGCTTTCTCGTACCAGTTCCGCGCCTGATCCGTATTCTTGTCAACGCCCCATCCTTGCTCATACAGAACACCCAGGTTGTACTGGGCCTTTACGTGCCCCTGCTCTGCTGCTTTTCTATACCAGTATGCTGCCTTGCTGTGGTCCTGGTCTACGCCCTGTCCCCCGCGATACAGCGCAGCCAATTGGTACTGCGCATCCTTATGACCACTAGAGGCAAGCGTCTCCAGCAGAATCGCTGCTCGCCCGAAATCCTTGTTTCGTATGGCGTAACGTGCATCCTCGTAACTGTCGGCATGACTCGGGAATGGAAAAATCCACAGGAGACATAAAAACGCGGCTGTCACAACGCGCATCGCTGAATCCGAATAGTGACTACGCCGTCCCATATTTTGTCTCCACCTCAATACCGGTCTCCTTTAGAAAGGGTGTTGGCAGTAGACCGCCAGCCGAAACGATCACCCCATCATTCGGAATATCAATCAGCTTACCGTCATGATCGAGCTGAACGCTATGCTCACCGATCTCCTTCACATTCGACTTGAACAGGACCGTCAGCCGCCCATCGGCCTCCGCCTGCTCGACCTTGTTCCGATTTTTCTGCTTGGCGCGGGAAAATGCTTCAGACCGGTATGACAGGAAAACCTGTGTACCGGCTTGTTCCGCAATACTGGTTGCGGCTTCCAGGGCACTGTCCCCACCACCGACTACCAGCACCCGCTGCCCTTGGTACTGCTCAGCATCAATCAGGCGATAAACCACCTTCGACTGCTCCTCACCGGGGACCCCCAGTTTTCGCGGCGTTCCACGGCGACCAATAGCAAGCAGCACCGTTCGCGCGAGGTAATTGTTTTTATTGGTTTTCACCCTATAGCTGTCACCCTCTGCGCTTATCTGTTCGACACGTTCCTGATATCTAATAGCCAGATCGGTCTGTTTTTCCACTTTCTGCCAGAAACTGAGCAACTCTTCTTTGGTGGTCTCGGTAAACTTGACCCTGCCGACCATGGGCAAATCAACGGGTGCCGTCATGACCAGTTTACCGCGTGGAAAATGAGACACGGTTCCGCCCAGCGTTTCCTGTTCCACGGTCACATACTTCAACTTGTTTTCCAAGGCGCCAAGCGATGCGGCGAAACCGGCCGGGCCGGCCCCGACGATCACCAGATCCAGGCATTCCCCTGAAGCGCTACCGACACCATTCACCTGGCAGATACTCTCAAGCGCTCTCCGGCCCTGTTCCACAGCATTGCGGATCAGCCCCATCCCACCAAGCTCACCTGCGATAAATATACCCGGCATATTGGTTTCGAAATTCGGTCTGACCTCGGGAATATCTACGCCACGGTTCTCGGTGCCGAATACCAGCGTAATGGCATCCCTGGGACAGGCGTCCTTACAGGCGCCGTGCCCGATGCAGTGCGTGGCGTGAATCAACTGTGCCCTGCCATCTATTACACCCAGTATTTTTCCTTCCGGACAGGCGCTGACACAGGATGCACAGCCGAGGCACTTGACTGGATCAATAATCGGATGGAGAGAAGCCGGTTCTGTTAATC
>CBFDBP010000009.1:0-34145 GCA_965603065.1 uncultured Gammaproteobacteria bacterium | reverse complement strand
TTTGATTCGCCCGACTTGCAACAGGCCGGGCGCGCGGCAAGAATGGCGTATAGTCTGGTCAGGCGAATCCCTGGCGAAATAAGCGGGTTAGCGATGTTGCGCTTGGAATATTCCTGATGTTTTATGTGTCTAACAGGCACAGTTACGAAACACCCATGTCCGGGGGCTATCGCCTTGTTTGTCACCCTGTTCACCCTGGCGGGCGTTAGGCTGTTATTGTTAGTGTACTGTCTCATGGTGAAATCTGAATAGGTCGGAGAAAGAAAATGAAACACTGGTTTACCTTGCTGCTGTTAGTATTGATGATGCCCCTTGTTCATGCGGGTTTTGAAGAGGGGGTCAAGTATAAGAAGATCGCTACTCCGCAACCGACGTCAACGGAGGACAAGATCGAAGTGCTGGAATTGTTCTGGTACGGCTGTCCGCATTGCTACCAAATCGAGCCGGAGGTCGATGCATGGCTGAAAAGCAAACCGGACGATGTCGAGTTTGTCCGCATGCCGGCAGTGCTGGGACCCAGCTGGGAACTTTTGGCGCGCGCTTACTATACGGCTGATCTGCTGGATGCGATCGACAAGATACACAAACCGCTGTTCGAACGGCTGCACAAGGCGCGCAAGAGGATTCGCAATGCCGACGAGCTGAAAGCGTTTTTTGTCGAGCAGGGTGTATCGGCAGAGGATTTTGACAATACCTTTTCCTCGTTTGCGGTTATCACCAAAACCAATCGTGCGAAACAGGCTCGCAATATGTACGGTATCAGCGGAGTGCCCGCGATGGTGGTGAACGGAAAGTACCTCGTTACAGCGGAACAGGCGGGTGGCAATAAACAGATGCTGGATGTGGTTAACTATCTTGTCGAGCAGGAACGTGGCGCCAGCCCCACTGAAGCCGCTGCAGCTCACTGATAAGACGCCGCGCTGTTGCGTGAGGCGACTTTGCGGCTGAAGAGCGTGGCACGGATACCCGCATCATCCAGTGAAAGCCCGTTAATATGAATGCTGCGCAGCTTTTCGTTAAGTGCCTTGAAAATGAAGGTGTTGAATACATATTTGGTATTCCCGGAGAAGAGAATCTCGAAGTCATGGATGCCTTGCTCGATTCCAGCATCCGCTTCATAACCACGCGTCACGAACAGGGCGCTGCTTTTATGGCCGACGTCTATGGCCGCCTGACGGGACGTGCCGGCGTGTGTCTTTCTACGCTTGGTCCAGGAGCTACCAACCTGGTAACCGGTGTGGCTGATGCCAACATGGACCATGCCCCGTTGGTCGCCATTGCCGGGCAGGCGGGCACCAACCGACTGCACAAGGAGTCACACCAGGTCCTGGATCTGGAGCATATGTTTCGCCCGATCACCAAGTATTCCTCACGTCTGTTGAACCCGGACGTGGTTCCCGAGGTGGTGCGCAAGGCATTCAAGATCGCGCAGTCGGAAAAAACCGGTGCAACCTTTATAGAGTTTCCAGAAGACGTGGCCGGCTTACCCGCAGTATCAAAACCGCTCCGGGTGAGTCAGCCTTTCCCGCCGGAACCACCGCAACAGCAGGTGGAGCGCGCCGCCACGCTTATTTCCGAAGCGCGCAATCCCATGATTCTCGCCGGCAACGGTGTGGTGCGTGCCGGTGCCTGGAAACACCTGGCCGATTTTGCCGAACAGCTCAACATCCCGGTTGCCAACACCTTCATGGCCAAAGGCGTAACCCCGTTTCGAAACCGTACCACGCTGGCCAGTGCCGGGCTTCAGGCCAACGATTACATCAGTTGTGGTTTCAGCCGCGCCGATGTCATTATCTGCGTGGGCTACGACCTGGTTGAGTATCATCCCTATCTCTGGCATCCCACTCGTGACCGCACCATTATTCATATCGACCATACCCAGGCTGAGGTAGATGAGTACTACACTGTGACAGTCGGTGTGCTGGGTGACCTCAAGCACAGTCTGATGCGTATCGCAGCACTGACCACGCCACACCAGGGGCATGTGATGCGCCCCTTGCGCGAAGCACTCATCGAGGAAATGAATCGGCACAGCGGGGATACCGGGTTTCCGGTGAAACCGCAGAAAATCATCTGGGATTTGCGCACGGTGCTGGAACTCGATGACATTGTGGTTTGCGACGTCGGGGCTCACAAAATGTGGATGGCACGTATGTTCCGCTGTGAACTACCCAACACCTGCATTATTTCCAATGGTTTCGCCAGCATGGGGATTGCGGTGCCGGGTGCCCTGGCTGCCAAAATGGTGTCTCCGGACCGGGCCGTGGTCGCCGTTACCGGCGACGCCGGTTTCCTGATGAATTCTCAGGAAATCGAAACCGCCATGCGCTTGCAGGTTCCGGTTGTGATTCTGATCTGGAACGACGCCGGTTACGGTCTGATCGAGTGGAAACAGATGCACCAGTTCAAGCGTCCCTCTCACGTCGATTTCACCAACCCGGATTTTGTGAAATATGCAGAATCTTTTGGCGCAGCCGGTTACCGGGTCACCGGTCCGGGACAGTTGCAGGGTATACTTAAGAAAGCGCTGGCGCAGCCGACCGTAAGTATTATCGATTGTCCGGTTGATTACAGCGAGAACCTTAAACTCACAGAGCAACTGGGCAACCTGGTCTGCCCGATTTAAACGAAAATGCCGAAAAACGCGAACGCCAAGAAGGTTCAACATGCACCTAACAGAATGCTGCGCCTGCTGAGCTATAACATTCAGATCGGTATCAAAACCCGGCGCTATGGTCAGTATCTGACGCATAGCTGGAAACATGTGCTGCACCACTCTCAACGTTTCGCCAACCTGGATAACATCGCTCAGTTGATGAGCGAGTATGATGTGGTCGGTGTACAGGAAGCAGATGCCGGCAGTGCACGCAGTGGCTTTGTCAATATTACCCAGTATCTGGCGGCCAGCGCAGGATTCCCGTATTGGGATGACCAGACAAATCGTCGCATTGGACGTCTCGCCCAGCACAGCCTGGGTGTGTTGAGCCGTTATAAACCAAGTGGTATTACCGAGCATAAACTGCCGGGGCGTATCCCTGGACGTGGTGCCATGGCTGTGCGTTATGGAGATGGCGATGAGTCGCTGGTGGTGCTGGTCGTGCACCTGGCCTTGAGCCGTCGCGGCCGTATGAGTCAGCTGGACTATATTGGTGATCTGGTAAACGATTACCGGCACGTTGTTCTAATGGGGGACATGAACTGCCGCTCGGAAAGTGAAGAGATGGAACTACTGGTCAATAAAACCCTCATGACAGAACCGCTGCACGGTTTGCACACTTTTCCCAGCTGGCGACCAAAACGTAATATTGATCACATCCTGGTGACACCAACTGTCGAAGTGGAGCATGCCGAAGTGTTGGACTACCCGTTGTCAGACCACCTGCCGATTTCCATGGAAATTGTGTTACCCGACAGTGTCGAGCTTAATTAGCCGCACAACGTCATCGTGTTAACCCAATCATTGCAATAATCTTTCTGAAGGACGCTGCTTAAGCTGGACAAGCAGCATAGCCACGCGGCTGGTCGGACAGCTCGATGTTTGTGTAACGGCAAACCTGGAACCGAAGTTGTCACTAAGCTGATCCTGCAGGAGCTGATTTCGGCCGAACGCACCCTCCATCAATTACGCTGCTTGCTGGCGCCTATGCTGCCGATTCTAAAGAAAAATCCTCGGTATGCCGCTGTAAAGCCAGGCTACCTGTTTTTAGGAATGATAAAGCAATGCGTAGAGCGGCAAAGGATACGGTGGAACAACGGACGTCTGAACGCGATGTTATGGTGGCAAGGCAGCCCATCTATAACAATCGTATGGGCGTGTATGGTTATGAACTTCTGTTTCGCTCGTCGAGCAACTCAACGGAAGGTTTAAGACCGACGGAGGCAACGGCCCAGGTATTGGCAACCACCATCCTGAATTTTGGCCTGGACGACCTGGTGCTTCACCGAAAGGCAGTTATTAACGTCACCCGTGCATTTCTCGACATCATGTTGGATATTCAGCTTCCGACCCAGCAGGTGATCCTGGATATACCCGATAATATCGCTGTCGACGACAAGCTGGTCGAAAAGCTGAGAGAGCTTGGCGAGAAGGGTTACGGCATATCCGTGGGCGGTCTGGCAAACCTGAATGAACTGCAGCGGCTGTTCCCCTATGCCAACATATTCCGTATTGATGTGCACCAGTTAAATGACAAACAGCTCGATGCGCTGGTGAAATTCCTGAGGCGATACGAGCACCTGTCTTTGCAGGGAACAAAAATCGAAACGATGGAGGAGTACCGTTTTTACTGTGATCGGGGCTTTGATTATTTTCAGGGCTATTTCTTAAGCAAACCACGAGAGTATGTCAGCAGAGATCTTCCCGCCAACAAGCTGGCAATCCTCCAGTTACTGACAGTTATCCACAAAGAAGATACATCGGCCAATGAGCTGGAAGAACACATTACACGTGATGTCGCATCAAGCTATAAGCTGTTGAAGCTGGTCAATGCGCCGTTCTTCGGTGTGGCACGTGAAGTCGATTCAATCAAGCATGCGATTGTATTGCTGGGACGTAACGAAATTCGCAAGTGGGTCTCCTTGCTGGCACTGGGAGGGCTAAGCGATCAGCCTGCAGCAATGATGGAGGTCGCCGTGCTTCGGGCAAAGATTTGTGAGTTGCTGGCCAGCAAGGCAAACCTGCCGCAAGACAGCTATTTCACGGTGGGTATGTTTTCAGCACTGGATATGCTTATGCAGCAGCCCATCGACGGCATTCTGGCGAAATTACCACTCAGCGACGCGGTGAACGATGCCATCCTTCAGCACGAGGGCCCGATGGGCAGGGCGCTGTCTTGTGCGCTTGCGATGGAGAACGCGGAATGGTCTGCGATAGCATTCGAAAATCTTGATCAGAACGATATGCTTGACGCTTACAAAGAAGCGATCCAGTGGGCAGATGGCCTGTTTAAGACTTTCTGAACCTGGTGGCATTACACCACTGCAGTCCCGGAGACGCACTGCGTATTGCCAAAGCGTGTCTGCGTCGACAGTCGTCTTGATAGACTCTGGCGCTGTTCCCGTCGGCAGGAAATAACGGGTAGGCTGTCAGTCCTCCTCCTCGTCATCCTCATTCTCCACCTTCTTGGCGATAAGGATACCACCCACAATGGTGCCTTCCACTTCGACCTTCAGGCCGTCACTCAATCTCAAATCCAGATCAGCAGGTTTAAATTCCGCATCGCTGGCATCCACCAACTGGTCGTCAACCCTGAAATTACTGCTGTCTACGAAGTCGGATACCAGGCCTTCCAGTTCTACCTCGCCGGCATCTTCCTCCAGACCATCTTCCTCCTGCTCAATGCGGAAAGCCTCGATAGTGAGGGGGTTGTCGCTGGTCAGTCTGCCTTCGACTTCCACAAACATGGTATCGGTGACGCGTTCGCCCGGAACCTCGCTGAGGTCGGCATCAGCAAGGATGTTCACAATGACACCATCGAGGTTAAAACTGTCACCGGTACTGGCACCGTCGACTAGAGCGACATCCGCCGTGCCCTTGAATTCCACCTCGCTATCAGAATCAAAATCATCGGTCTTCTTGATGTAGGTTGCGTTCAGGACGTTCAAGCCATCGAAGAAACCACTGATTTCAACCACATCGCCGTCAGCGATGTTGACGAAGCTGAAGTTCGGTGCCTCTCCGGCATCGAAATCAGTGTCCATGCTGTCGACGATGACATCGATACCCAACACCGAAAAGGATTTTGTCAAACCGTTACCAGGGTCGGTAAGGCCGCTGACCGGGCCTTCGATTTCATTGTCGTAGACCACCAGGCTGGCAACACCGGTACCGGTGTTGTCATCAACAACGGCGGTAACGGTGACGACCATGCCGATACGAAGGTCATCCTGGCTGAGTCCGGCGCTGTCATCGTCGTTGACTTCAATCGAGGCGTTATCGATATCGTACTTGATGTCATTGACGAAAATGCTGCCGAAACCGGTGATGGTTCCACTGGCGATTTTCCCCGTTCCGCCAATGCCCGCCAGGCTGTCACCGCCGCCGCCCCCGCCACAGCCGTTCAGGGCAACCAGTGCAGCGGCCAGGCTGGCTAAAATAACTCTGAAGACCGTACTCATGACGGTTTCTCCTCATGCTTTGAACTTTCGTAGTAATAGATGCCAAGGCTGACGTAGTCGCCCTGATCTGAGTCCCGTTTTTCGGAGTCGACTTCATGATCGGATAGCCAGGCATCGAATTGCTCGAGCAATTGTTGGGCTTTTTGGGACGAGAGTAGCTGGAATTCAGGGACGGCATCGGCCTGAATATGGTGATTTGAGACTTTGCGCTGAAAACGAAGTCCTTTCTCGCCATTCACGAGATTGTGATCGATGGTGGAAATCAGTTCAGCGGTATCGGTACCGAGTATGCTGAGTTTGTCGGCAGGGTCTTTGCCGGGGACATAAGCGCGCTGGATGAGGCGTACCCGGTCGCCAGTTTTTTCAATGGCGGAAGCTGAAATGAGTACAGAAAGCATTGATTGAGTAGGGACATCACCACTGTACTTCCTGACCAGTGCGGAGAATGAGGCTTTGGCACCTTCAATCGGCAAACTCTCCGGTTGTCCCAGTGCATCATGAAACTCCTTGTCATTCACCCATCCCGAGATGACACGCACGGCACGATTATAACGTTGTTCGCTACGGTGTGAATCGGTATGCTCCAGTTCGTGAAGCCGTTTCGCTTCCTTGCGTGTCAGCCCTGTTAAAGCAGATACACGTGAAATGGTCTGCTTTTTGGTGTCCGGAGCAAATTCTTCGAAAGCAACGTCGACATAGACTTTTTTTGCCAAATCGGCGAAACTTCCAAAAGCAACGCCATTGCGCAACAGTATACGCACCAGCGGCCGAAGTATGGATAGTGCCGCTAGCGACAGGGCTTGCTGGGTCTTCTCACTCATATACTTGGGACCATATTCCCAAATGCAGAATATGTCAAGTGATTGGCGCACTGTTCTCCCCGCCCGTTTGGCCTGTCAACAGCGACCTGTCGTGTACTTTTCAGCCCTTAGCCTCTTTATGCGTTACGCTTGGTAGCGCCCCTTTTTCGAGCTATTACTCCTTGTGAATAAAATAAATTAGTTAGATCTATAATAATAGGGTTGTCTCTAGCCTATGCTTGCATGGAGTCGTAAAGAGCGTGCTGCGATGCTATCCAGCTGTGCGATGGGGGCTGGTGCTTTATCTAAACATAGAGTTGACTATAATGTGATCCATGTCTGAACTACGCCAGAGAAAGTTTGCCCGTACCCGCCTAGCGCTGGCCAACGCTTTATCAAAGGCGCTTGTGCAACAGGCACTGTCGGAGGTTTCGGTGAAAGCCTTGTGTCGAGAGGCGGAGGTTTCAGAAGCCACCTTCTTCAACTATTTCCCCAGCAAACAGGAGCTGATGGCTTACCTGGCGCAGCTCTGGCTGTTGGAGCTGGGCTGGCACACCCAGGCAGCAGCCGGCGATTCCCAGGGGCTGTCAGCGATTCATCAGCTGTTTGCGCACAGTGCGCGTACCTGTGCCAGTCGCCCCGGTTTGATGCAGGAACTGATAGCCTGGCTGGCTCGCGGGGGACGCCTGAACACATCGATCGAATTAGGTGCATTTGAAAGGAAAATTGCGTTTCCGGATTTGGCGGGTATCGAAACAACACCGGTAAAAGGGGTGGATGCCTGGATTGTGCCGCAACTGGAAGTGGCCATAAAAACCGGCGAGCTTCCGGAAAACACGCTGATACCGACCCTGTTGTCGTTGCTGCTGGCCGTGGTTTTCGGTGTTCCGTTGACCCTGTTGCCCACTAAACCCGGTAAAATCGCCGACATGTATCAACAACAGCTTCAGCTGGTGTGGTCGGGTACTCGGGCCACGGCACTGGGTCGGCAATCGGCGCCGTTATGAAATCGGGCTATGGAACTGATCGATACCCACTGTCATCTCGATGTAGCAGCGTTTGATGCCGATCGCCGACAGGTGCTCGATCGAGCCCGGCAACAGGGTGTGCGGCGCATGGTTATACCCGCAGTTGATGCAGACCACTGGGCCGGATTGATCCGTTTATGTCAATCGGAACAGGCGCTGTTTCCAGCCTTGGGCTTGCACCCGGCGTACCTGCAAGCACATAAGCAGGAGCATATTTCAGCGCTTGAACGTGAAATAGAAAAACAGCGGCCGGTGGCAGTTGGGGAAATCGGGCTCGATTATTTTATTCGCGAGCTCGACCGGGAAAAACAACAAGCGCTATTCGAAGCCCAGCTGGAAGTGGCGCGCGATGCCGGTCTTCCCGTTATTCTTCACGTAAGAAAGGCCCATGATCAGGTGCTGTCGACCTTGCGCCGTATCAGGGTGAGCGGCGGTACCGCGCACGCCTTTAATGGCAGCCTTCAACAGGCCAGGCAATACATCGAGATGGGGTTCAAGCTGGGGTTCGGTGGCATGTTGACGTATCAACGCTCCAACAGGATTCGCCGGCTCGCCGAAGACTTGCCTGTTGATGCCATCGTGCTTGAAACCGATGCTCCGGACATGGTGGTGGCCGACCACCGTGGTGAGCGTAACAGCCCGGAGTATCTGCCCCACTGCCTGCGGGCACTGGCCGATGTGCGCAATGAAGACGCAGATTTTCTGGCACGACAAACCACTATCAACGCCTGTAGTGTGTTTTCCTTGCAGCCTATGCCGTCCTGATCATGTCACCATCTGACAGTGTTGAACGATTCTCCGGTATCCAGCGTCTGTACGGCACTATTGCCGCGGCGCAGATCCGGGCCATGCATGTCTGTGTCATTGGTCTCGGTGGTGTCGGTTCCTGGGCGGTCGAAGCCCTGGCACGTAGCGGCGCAGGTACACTGACGCTGATTGATTATGATGAAATCTGTGTGACCAACATCAACCGGCAGGTCCATGCGCTTGACAGCAGCCTGGGCAGAAAAAAAATTGTTGCCATGTCGGAACGGGTGAAGGAAATCAATCCGCAATGCCACTGCACCGTCATTGACGATTTTATCACCGATAAAAACCTGTTTGATTACCTACCCGTTGAACGCGGAATTGATTTCGTTATTGATGCCATCGACAGTATCAAGTTCAAGGCGGCGCTCATTTATTATTGCAAGCGCAACAGGATCCCTGTGATAACGACAGGGGCCGCCGGTGGACTGACCGATCCCTCACGGATAATGGTAAAGGACCTGGCGCGCACATTTAATGATCCTCTGGCCGCAAAAGTGCGTGCCCGCTTACGTGCCGAGCATGGCTATACACGAAATCCGAAGCGCGGTTTCGGTGTTGAATGTGTGTTCTCGAGTCAACAGCAGGTGTACCCGAAAGCGGACGGTGGTGTTGGCTACCAGAAACCGGGTATTCACGGTGTTCACCTGGATTGTCACATGGGATACGGATCGGCAACCTTTGTCACGGCGACCATGGGGTTCGTGGCTGTTTCGCGCAGCATCGAAAAACACCTGCGTAAGTGCGGTAGGAAACAAAGCTGTTAAAATATCCATAATCCGCTGAGCTGTGGGAAGAACCAAACCGAACAGCATTGGGGAAGGATGCCCTGGTTTCAATGTTACCGAAAAAGACACGCTTGTCAGGTGATGAGGCAAAAGTTGAAAGGATTACCTCCAGGATCCTCGCGCCGTTTGTGCTGTTTGTCGTGTTTACGTTATTGGGAGCAGTGGCCGGGGCATACTGGCTGCAACAGCGCAGTATCGAGTCACACTCGTCTGAACTGAAACAGCAAGTCTGGATTACCTATGCCGAGAACCTGAAGGAAGTCGCCAGCCTGTTGGGCAGTCTGACTGATTTCATTGAGAGTAACAGCCTGATTCAACAGGCATGGCTGAACAAGGATCGACAGGCCCTGCTTGACGCAGCCCGGCCCATTTACAAGCGGATCAGCAAGGAAGGCAGAGTATCCCACGTTTATTTCTACACGCCGGACAGGACCAGCTTCCTGCGCGTGCACAGTCCGCAACGCTATGGCGACCGGATAAACCGCCATACCCTGGATGAAGCATTTACCACCCAGGATCTGGCGTGGGGTGTCGAATTGGGCGCATCCGGACAGTTTGTACTTCGAGTTGTCAAGCCCTGGCTCATCGACGGACAGCTGGTCGGGTATATAGAACTGGGTGAAAATATCGAGCACCTGACGCGACGGGTAAAAAGAACGACGGGTGCCGATCTGGTTGTTGTGATCGACAAGCGGTACCTCGAGTACAAGGCATGGTCAGAGATGCAGGAGCAGCTCGGCGGCCATGTGGACTGGAATCAGTTTCCCGACAAGCTGATCATTGATAAAACCCTGGCTGAATTGCCGAAGCAGTTGCTTGAGCAGATTGGCCTGGATACTGAAGAAAATGTATCGGTGACCATAAGCGATGAGGATCAGATCTACGATGCCAGCGTCCTGCCGGCTGTTGACGCACGCAAACAGTTGCTTGGCAACATCTGGATATTGCTGAATACCACCAACCAACATCATGATTTGAAGACGCTGACCACCGTATTTGTATTGTCCAGTTTCGTGTTGGCGGGCCTGGTTATTATTCTATTTTACGCCTACCTGCAAAGAACACAGTCCAAGTTGAGCAAGGCATATGCAAAACTCCGCTATGAGATCGGTGAGCGTAAACAGGTGCAACAGCAGCTTGAATCCTACAGCTATACTATCGCCCATGACCTGAGAGCACCCCTTAGATCCATTACCAGCTTCAGCCAGATACTTGCCGAAGAGATCGGAGAGTCCCTGCGCGGAGATGCCAGAGACGCCCTGCAAAGGGTGATCAGGGCCGGTAGCCACATGGCTGAACTCATCGATGACATATTGGAGTTGTCGCGCATCACCCGCAAGCACATGTCTGTTGGCAGGGTCGACTTGAGCCAATATGCGAGGGAGTATATCGAGAGACTCCAGTCCGAAGCCCCGGATCGAAGGCTTGAATACGTTGTGGAAAACAATGTAATCGTCAGCGGGAGCAGAGAGTTGCTTTACGCAGCGCTTAAAAATCTTCTGGAGAATGCGTGGAAGTTCACGTCAAAACAAGACACGGCAATAATCCAGTTTGCTACCACCACACTCGATGGTGAAACGGTTTACTTTGTACGGGACAACGGTGTCGGCTTCGACATGCAGTATGTCGATAAACTGTTCGGCACCTTCCAGCGGCTGCACCCGAAAGAGACCTATCCGGGTACCGGAATCGGGCTGGCGACCGTCAAACGTGTCATAGATCGACACAAAGGCAGGGTCTGGGCCGAGTCTGAAACCGGGCAGGGTACAACGTTTTATTTCACCCTGCCGGACGGAGTAAAATAAGGCTGGGTTCAGCTTTAGCATGAATCCAGCACGACCTTGACTCCCAGCTGCCCCGCCCCCCGATCGAACACTGTTGAACTTAGCCACGGAATACCCGATGTCTGTTTACATGGCATTAGCTGAGTGTGGTGATAAACCGGTCTCTAGGAGCCTGTCGGACTTAGGCAATCGTAGCGAGCATGGTACCCCAGGGCACCCTCTCTTGCTGCGCAATTCACCTTGTGGGAGAGCGAGGACAAATGGTCATGATTTTGAGGCGCATAGTGGGCCTACGCAACGAAAAATCAGGGGCATTTGGGCCGCTCTCCCAACAGCGCAGTAGATTGTCCCTAAGTCCGACAGGCTCCTAGTGTAGCCTGTCTCTTCTGAATCTTGTTTTGAACCGTTGCAGCAGCGAGGGAATTTCATGCGCTGGCACTGGTTCGATATCGTTTTCCGCCATATTGTCCTTGACGAATGATAGTTTCGCTTTGGTCCAGCTGATCAACTGGTTCTCGGCCATACAGGTGGCGGGACCTAACGGATCGGCGCCCAATGATCCGGCCAGGCTGTGCAGGTATTCCTCACTCTGAGCCTGCTCAAGTTTTAACCTGGCTTTATCTAGACGCTGACCTATACCAAGGCGTTTTGCCTCATCCGCATAGTCCACATCATCCATGAACTGTTGCAGATTGCTGACGTGGCGCTGCCACAATCGAATATCCCGGATTCGTTTGATCTGCAGGCGTTCCTGGTACCAGTCGGATTCGAGCAGCCGTTCACGGGTAAACATGGCGCGGAACTCGGGGTGATGTGCATCAATACCTTCGTGCTCTCCGGTCGCCATAATATTCAGCAAGGCCTGTAATGGCGGGCAGGCGTCCTCGATGCTGCCGTCGTCGATATAGCGTTGCGCTACACGTTGTTGTGCTTCGACAATATTGTTTATCCCGTCTACAAATATCTCCAGATCCTGGACCTCGGGTCTGAGGATCTCCTCGGTAAAAACGGCGCTCGGGTTGTCGAAGATCTTGCCAAAGTAACTGTGAACAAACTGGTCTGTCATCCTGTAGCCCAGGCGGCTGGCGAGCACGGTTTTACCGTTGTGTTGAAAATCCTCCAGCGCTTCGAAGTGACCGTGTTCAATCAGGTACGCCGGCTCACGTTCTTCCTCGTCAATACGCGCCCATATTTCCGGAATCAACAGACTGATGTCATGGTCGACACGCACGTTCGGGCCCACATAACCGGCCGAACTGGAGAAGCCGGCATAGCCAGTGAGGATAAAAGACACCAGTGCATTGTTCAGGTCAGCGGTCGTGCGCAGGGCATTGAACGGCCCCTTGGTCAGCGCACCTTCACTGCCGGCGCCGGTGGTTGACGGTGACTTGCCGGTCAGGCTGCAGACAAAGTCCATAAGCAGTTCCGGCAACTCCTGATAATGAATGGGGTTGTAGACGGCCAGGGAACGTATGCCCACTTCCGGGGGGTTGTTGCGCCGGCCGGCCAGCACGGCATTCACAGGGTGGCAGACGGGGTCGTCCAGCCCCAGTTTTCGGTTGAATCGTGTGCTCATCTCGGCAAGGTACTTGCGTGCCGGCCTGATCAGGTCAGCACGTTTCTGCAGGTAGCGTGGATTCTTCGACGGTTTTCCGTCCACCAGACGCGGATGGGCCGAAGATACGGCATAAGCTGTGCCGTCCTCCATGCTGGCCTCTTTCAACATCGCCTGCATGGGCGGGGTGAGCTGGTAGAAAGTGTGCACGTCCTCTACCAGGCGCGCTAACTGTTCAACGCCAAGCGGTTCATAGTTGGCGATGAAATTACCGGGCTCTGACAGGTCTTTCTCGGTCTGCTTGTCAAAGCCGGGATGAATAGCGTCATCGGGTCTCTGAAACAGCCGGTACTCGCAGTTTTTCACCAGTTTGATACTGTGCTTTCCAGCCTGCCCGCGCCCGCAGCTGGCGATAGCTTCGCCTGGTATGACAACAGACACACTGATATCGTCCTCCATCTGTACCTTTTCAGTGGCGATGTAATCCTGCCGCAGTTTGAAAGTGCGCCACTTGGCATCGCTGTCGAAACCGACGCGCAGGTAGGAGGCCATCAGCCTGCGGTCACCCAGTTTAAGTTCGTGTGCAGGTGCGCCGTCGACTTCTTCAACCGACAGGTGATCACGCCAGCGGTCACCCCATTCGCTGCGGTAAAAGCGCTTGATGAGAAAGGCCAGTGCGAGGATGCGCGGTGAAATAGAAGCCAGCCATTCGTTGAACTCATCGGTATAGGTAGACGTCGGTGTGAGCAACTTGATTACCGATCCGAGGCTGCGTTCCGGGCTCAGCGGTTTGCGGCTTGCATCACGGTCTTCGTTTTCGTAACCGGGCTTGAAGCGCCGGGTGTAATCCTGATCGAAGATTTCCTGCACCATGTCGAGGTCTTTTCGCAGGTCATCCACGAACAGCGGGCGATAGATCACAGCGTCATCGAGGGATTTCGAAATTTCCGACTTGCCGCCGCCTGATACGGTGGAAGGCTTGTGGCAGAAGGTGCCCTCGGCATCCATTCCCACCAGGCGCCAGGATGGTGCGCCCGGGTGTTTCTTCATCTCTATCTTGTAACCGCTTGGTTGCATGTAAATCTTTTCAGCCTGCAGAAGGATAGTCTTCAGTTCGCCGTCTTTTACCCAGGAGATGGTCTGGGCGTTGAGGTCCATGCGTACCTTCTGCGGTACGTAGACAATTTCCGGGAAGTTCCGGTCGATGCCGTAGCCCTCCGCTTGCAGATCCATGATATCGCCGTAACGTTCCACCATATCCGCAAAGCAATAGCCGGGCATGTGGGTGCGGCTGTCGACACCATATTCCTCACCATGATTGCGGCACGGAAACGCCAGTGCGCCGCCGGCATGTTCTTCCTCGGCCATGCCGAACAGGTTAGCTGCATAGCCGATCTGGGTTTTGACTTCCTTCTTGCAGTAGCCGTAGTAGTTGTCCGCCAACAGGGTGATGATGACACCGGATTCGTCACGCGCGGTGAGCTTGAAAGCGTCGCCATCGTTGTACAGTTCGTCCGGATCATCCCAGCACATTCCTTCTGCGCGTTGACGTTCGGTGGCATTCGTCGTGTGCGGAAGCCCGACTTCTTTCTTGGTCAGCTTGACCAGGTGCGGTGCAAGAATCACACAGCCTGTATGGCCGGTCCAGTGATCGGTATCCAGTGCCGAATCAAACTCGGCAAGATAGGGATTGCCGCCATTGCCGAAAATACTCTCCACGAAATCCAGGTTGCTCACCAGGTTACCAGGTGCAAAGAACTGAATCTCCATCGACTTTTCCGCTTCCCTGCC
This sequence comes from uncultured Gammaproteobacteria bacterium, assembly GCA_965603065.1. GTDB lineage: Bacteria > Pseudomonadota > Gammaproteobacteria > DSM-19610 > DSM-19610 > Thiogranum. Next base: position 19,475 of record CBFDBP010000009.1, on the reverse strand, counting down.
AGGAATTTCCGGGCAGACGATCGGACGCAGCAGCAATGATACGAACATGCGCGCGGGTTCTGGCAAGCTCGCGGTAAAGGGAATAGTCAGCAGTTCCTGCGGTGGATTGAACGCCTGCTCCAGCATGTGCGCAAAGGTACGTTTGGGTACCGCCTTTTTATCACCCGGTATCGGCAGCCCACCTTCGCTGATATGAAAGGAACCCTTGGTAGTGCGCCGGTCACTGGCGGGGTTGTGGAGTACACCCTGCTTGACGCGATAACTGGAAACAATATCAGAGTGAAACTCGTCTCTACCCATCGGTATCGATAGCTCGCGTGATACGCCGTGGCGGTCGAGAATGAAGGTCTGGGTCGGCAGTGTCGGCACCGAGTCGAGTTGCAGGTCTTCGAAATAGAGAATCAGGAAATCCTGGATGCGCTGGTCAACCCAGCAGTGATAATCCACCAGCAGGCGGTTCTTTTCACGGTAACTTCTCAGCAGATCCTGGGAAATGCCAAAGAAGCGAGCTTCCTCTTCGGGAACGCAGGTCGGTTGTCCGGAGGATGCGAGTTTCAGGTTGATATAGAGCTGCAGCTTCTTGCGCTCGTCTTCCGGATTCTCGTGTGGCGTGTCCAACCCGAGGGCATGCGCAAAATCCATAAGGTCTCCCAGTCTGTTATTCCTGCCCTGTCGCTGATTGACGTCACCAGCACAGTTCAAAGCAGTTTACCGAATCAGCCATTCGAATTCAGCGCAGTTACCCTGAAAACTCAGGGGATAAAGCTGGTTTGCGCCTTTATCCTGCTGTTATTTATAGCAAAAGACTTTTGTGAAATTAGTGGCGGTATCCGCGTTATAGAGCGGTCCGGGACCAGTGCCCGGGTCGCGAGCCCACCCCTGCTGGTGATCTGTTCAACAGGTGCTTAGCTGATTTTGCCTACCGGCAAAGCCGGATAAGCTTCTGGCGCGTTCGGATAAGCCGACGGTAAAAGGTTTCAGGTAGGGTAATCGACGTATAGGGTCGCGCGCAGCTTGCGGGGCCAGGATCGACGGGGAAGAGGTTTTGGAGAGTGAACTAAAGGTGGATACCTATCGCCTGGCGGTTTTGCCTATCGCCTACCTGGGGGAGCAGCAAGACCCGTTTGACTGCTGTCGTGCGGAAGGTGCGATTGACGAGTCTTATCGGGATGTCTTTTCGACGGGTGTCCGGCTGTATGCCTTATACAACTATATGCTACTGGTTCGGGACAAGCTGGGAGACAGTACGGCAGGTGCCGTGTGGGCCCATCAACAGATGATTCTGAGTGGAGGAGCCCCCGAGGCAGGAGAGGCGATCTGCAGGGCGTTTGACCTGATAAGGGAGGCAAGCAGTATCGGTGCTCTGCACCCGGCGATTGACGCTGCTTTGGCTGAAGTTCCGGTTGAATTGAATATTGCCTTGACGCTGTTGCTAAACCTGCCGGAATCACCAGGCTACGCCAGCCGTGCAACAGATCGCACCGAGCAGCTTGTCCATATGCAAGCGGATATTGAGCGTCGATTTGCCGGCTGCCTGTCGCGCTGTCGTGATGAGATTGTGCAAGTATTTTTCAGCACGTTTTCATATACTGGACCTGTTATGCACTAGGAACTGCCGGCCCGGACTGTGTACGCATGTATAACTACTAATGAGTACATTGGATAGCCGACATGCCTTTACGGGACACGCTGTGAATACTTCCCTGTAAGCTCGACGGCAGTGTCCCTGCTGCCGACGGTCCCGTAAAGGCATGTCGGCTATCTAATGTTCGGCTTAGTAAGTGGGGGGGGAGATATGAAACGCTGTCGATGGATACAGCCTGCGGTAATTCCCGTATGCGTCCTGTTGTCGTCCTGTGCGACCCCGCGCCAGCAACCGGAACATTACCTGTTCATATACGATGCGGTACCGGAATCATCCTCTCAGTTTGTGGTCTGCAATCAGGTGAGTTGTGATGAAACCACTCCTGTTCATTTGACCGTGAACAACTGGCAAAGCGTACAGAGTATTTTTCAGCCTCCGGCAGCAGACAGTGAATCTGAACGAGCACAAATTGCCAGAGCAATCGCCAGGCTTGAACAGCTGGTCGGTGATCAGGCTGGCACGTTTGATGATCAGCCGCGTAACAGCGGTTCTTTCCGCGGCACGCGCCAGTTGGACTGCGTTGCGGAGACGACCAACACAACGATTTATCTGCTGTTGATGAAGGAAAAGGGCCTGTTGCACTGGCACAGCGTCGGTTACCCGAAACACCGAGGTCTTCTGAACCTGAAGTTCCCCCACAATACGGCGGTTTTGATCGAAAAAGACAGCAACAGGGCATTCGCTGTAGATTCCTACTTTCATGCCAACGGACAGCCGCCGGAAATTGTGCCACTCGCCAGCTGGGTAGACGGATATGATCCCGGCACCTGACTATGCGTGGCCGTTACAACCTGATTACTGACGCCATCGAGAAGATAGTTTCGGGTGGCCAGACGGGTGTGGACAGAGGGGCACTGGATGCAGCGCTCGGTGCAGGATTTCCCTGCGGTGGCTGGTGCCCGCCGGGTCGGCAAGCCGAGGATGGCGCCATTCCGGATCGATACCCCTTGCAGTGCATAGAGCAGGGCGGCTATCGGCAGCGCACCAGACGCAACGTCATTGATTCAGACGGTACCCTGATTGTCCATCACAACCGCTTGTCAGGTGGCACCCGGTTAACGCTGGAGTTCTGTGTCCAGCAGCAGAAACCGTTTGTATTGATCGATGCGGCAGAGGTATCGGCGCAACGGGCCACCGACCTGCTCAGGGAGTTTATCGAGAAAAATGCTGTCAGGGTGCTCAATGTCGCTGGTCCGCGTGACAGCGGCTGGCCCGCTGCCGCTGCGTATAGCACTGAGTTGATTCGCCGGTTTCTGACAAGTGACTGATCGGTAACAGTGGCAGGACATGGAAATTACCTATGGTAATGACAACCGCCGCTGTTGATAAGCTCGCAGGGGAGTGGTCAATCAGGCAGCTGGACCACCATCACCGGAACATTGCAGCGCCTGATTACGCGCCGCGCGGTACCACCCATGACAGCGTCCTTTACCGAGCTGCGGCCGCCGCGCTTACTGATGACCACCAGGTCGTAGCTGCCGCTGTGGGCCTCCTGCAGGATCTTTTCGACCGGCTCACCCGTTTCGACCGTCACATGGTAACTCAAAACGGATTTGTCCGGCTGGCGGGATAGGCTCTCCTCGCAGAACTGGTGAACGCTGTCCTTGATCTCTACGTCGTCTCTTTTCCTCGATATCAGGATCCGCCTGGCCTCATCAAGGTCCTCGGTCTTCAAATCCTTCCAGAGATCTTCGCTGATGTATCCGACCAGGTATTTTTCGAAATCCCGTGTTTCCACCACGTGAAACACCGTCAGTTCAGCATCGAAGCACCGGGCGATGCTCGCAGCGTAAGGGAAGGCATGACGTCCGGATTCGGACAGGTCGGTGGTATAGAGTATTTTCTTATACTCGATTTTCGGCAGAGTTTTTTCCGTTGACATCGCTTGCTTCCGTCCCCTGCAGAGGTGTTTTTAGGCGGCGCGCTTCTTGAACCAGTTCAACCAGATTCCACTCAATAACCAGGAGTAGGCCCAGGTACCAAAAAAGATAAGCACGAAGGCCACCAGGATATCGGTGGGACTGCCGTTGAGGGTAAACGCTGGAACATAACCGAACAGGAAGGGGGCCAGATAGAGAAATTTGGCAAATTTAAATGCGGTGAAGGCGGTCTTCCACATATTGGCTTTGGCGATGGTCGCACCCGCGAACGCTGCAATACAGACCGGCGGTGTGATATTGGAGTCCTGCGACAACCAGTAGACGATCATATGTGCGGCAATTTCGTTGACCCCCAAATGGGTGAGTGCGGGAACTGCCACCACCGCGGTGATCAGGTAGGCGGCGGTAACCGGTACGCCCATACCGAGCACCAGCGATGCCAGCGCGATCAGCAGAATAGTCAGGAATAACCGGCCATCGGCGAGTTCGATGACGATGTCTGCAAAGGTGAGCACCAGGCCGCTGTAGGTCAGTACACCGATGATAATGCCGATCACGCCGACAGTGGCGCCGATCTTCAGGCTGCTCTCGGCGCCCGCCCGCGATGCCTCCAGGAACCCCTTGAGGCCGATGCGCGTATTAACCCGCACCCAGCTCACGGCGATACAGGTGAGCACGCCGAGGATCGCCGAATAACCCGGGGAGTAACCGGCCAGCATGAAGATGGTGATGGTGACCAGCGGCAGCACGTAGAACCACTCGCGCCGGAGGATCTCCATGGCGCTGACCTTGGATCGCTCACCGACAATGTTGTGCTTCTTGGCCTCGTAGTGGACCATGACAAAAACGCTGAAAAAATACATCAGAGCGGGGAACACGGCGACCAGCATGATCTGCGAGTAGGGCACGCCGGTCAATTCGGCCATGATGAAGCCACCGGCCCCCATGATCGGGGGCATGAACATGCCGCCAATGGACGCGGCCGGCTCGATACCACCGGCGACGTGTGGCTTGAAACCGGCCTTTTTCATCATCGGGATGGTGAATGCTCCGGTGGATACGGTGTTGGCGATCGCGCTGCCGGAGATAGAACCGAACAGACCGCTGGCGATCACCGAGACCTTGCCCGGACCACCGATCTTGTGACCCACGGCGGCCAGGGGATAATCGATGAAAAACCGCTGGGCGCCGCTTTTTTCCAGAAAGGCGCCGAAGATAACGAACAGGACGATGTAGGTGGCGAGCACGTTGGCCATGATGCCGAATACGCCATCGCTCTTATAAAATATGCTGGTGCAGAGATCGGGAAAGGTATCCCCGGCGTGGGAGATGAGCTCCGGCGCGTAGTCGCCGTAGACGCCGTAAAGCAACATCACAGCGCCGATGACCACGAACACGGAGCCGACCACGCGTCGTGCCAGTTCCACACCGATCAGCACCCCGACAACGGCGATATATCTGTCCAGTGTGGTCTCCGCACCGGCGCGGTAGTTGATCGCCTCGAAATTCATTATCCAGTAACCGATTGTGATGATCGACATGATAATCAGCAGGTAATCGATCACCCTTCCCAGCGGCGTCTTCGACTGGTAAAGCAGGAACACCAGCACATAAGTAACGATGACGTAGATACCGCGATGGTACTGGGTGGCGGCAGGTTCGAGCACCGCAGAGTAGGAATAGAAGAGAACAAGGAAAAGCGACAGCAGATCGAAGACCGTTTGTTCTACTTTATTCAGTTTGTCGAACATTCTTCCGCTACCTGGTTGGGGTCTGCGTGGCGGGATCCGCCTGCAACAGGAATGTACTTATCCTTGTTGCAGGCGGGGCAGCGGAACAATGCAAATGTTTTTTTGCCGCTTTTCCCGGCTGTTTTACGCCCGCCCTGTGGCGGCCGGTCGCAAACATATTTACAGCAGGTCTTTCTCTTTCCAGAAACGTTCTGCACCGGGGTGCAGGGGCGTAACAATGCCGTTGATGCCGGTTTTCACACTCATTTCCTTGAAGGTCTTTTTCTGCTGCCGCATGTGCGCCAGACCCTCGTCGGTGTAGATTTTGGACAACAGGTCGTAGACCACGTCATCCGGCACCTTGGAATTGGCGACCCACAGGGCGGAGTCCTGGAACGAAGGGGTGTCGGAGTCCACGCCCTTGTAGGTGTTCGCCGGCACCGACAGCTTTGATAAGTAGGGATAGGCCTCATAGAAACCACTCTCCTCTGCGTCCTTACCCAGATCGACCAGTTCGATGTCGTTAGTCTGCGCCGCCATGATCACGGCGCCGCTGGGGAAGGCGGTGAACAGCCAGAAAGCGTCCAGTTGATTGTTGCCGAAGGCTGACGCGGCGTCGTTGTAGCCCATCGCGTTACGCTCGATCTTGTCCCATACACCCATGTGGGTGAAGAACAGTTCGCAGTTGGCGAAGGCCCCCGAACCGGCGTTGCCGACACCCACCTTCTTGTCGGCCAGATCCTTGCTGCTCTTGATGCCGGAGCCTTTGCGCACCACCAGCTGGGCAGGTGCACCATACAGATAGGCAACGGCCATCACGTCTTCGTATTTTCGTATGTCGTTCTTCAGCTGGCCGTTTCTGCCCAGGTAGACATGACCGGAATAGACCACACCAAAATGCATCTTGCCCTTGTTCACCTTGCGCAGGTTCTCCACCGAACCTGCGGACGACTGCGCCTTGACACGATAGTCTTTCGATGCCTTGACGGGATCGTAGACCTGGATGGCGTTGGCCACGACCTGGAAGGTGCCACCTGCCGGCCCACCGCCGAACACTATACGTTTCGCCGCGCTCGCCTGCAGCGGAATGATCAGCGTAGTCGCCAGCATGGCGATACCGCCAATAAGCAAAGATCTTCTCTTTAGTTGCATGACAAAAACCCTCCCGGTCCTGATTTTCTTAAGCTTTGGTTTAGAATTGCCGGCACAGCGCTTGCGTGCCAATCCGTCGAATGCTCCCGCCGTGGACCGAAAACGTCATGCGGTTACCAGGCTGATTTCCGCCGCTGCGCGATTCTTCGCTTCAAACCAGCCTGAAGCAGAACCTGGACAGCAATAGAAATCGCCACGCCGCGCCACCTGTCGTTATCCTGTTTCCGTGGCATGCGGGCAACTGATGCACCGACTCAGCAAAATATCTGCTGTTACCTAACCAAGACAATAGTTCAAGATTCGTTGAACTTCCACGGAGTTTTCGCCTTTAGCCCGGTTTGAGGCCTGCCATGCCTGCGGCGGTAAGGCCAAATTGGCCGCTCTTGCACATCCCTGCGCTCGCGGCATTCGTGCGTCCCTGCACATCATCGCCTGCATCGTTCGTGGGGCAGGCTCTCGCGAAGATATCCACCCAGCTGAATGAAAAACCCTTCCTCTAGAAGCCTCACCGTTGCCCGCCTAGAGGTCACACCTGCCGGCAATAACGCAACGGTTTGTATTTGCACGAGGCCTGCGGTTTGATAGCCTCACTGTAAACACCCCATCACGTCGTGGACACTAAGTCCCGTAGGCCGGTATATGAGGGGTAATTTAAACAGAGTACCTATGGCAGCCAATCGTCGCACCGTCTACTTCATCTCCGATCAGACCGGGATTACCTCCGAGGTGCTGGGTCAGAGCCTGCTGACCCAGTTCGATGGTATCGATTTTCGACGCGCCACCCTGCCGTTTATCAACAACAGGGACAAGGCGGAGGCAGCACGGGAGCAGATCAATCGCTGTTTCCGGGAAGAAGGGGAGCGGCCGATCATCTTCTGTACCTTCACGGACCCGGAGATCCGCCGCATCGTGGAAACCAGCGATAGCGTATGCTTCGATTTCTTCGATACCTTTATCTCGCCACTGGAACAGGAGCTGGATACAGCCTCGACCCATGCCATGGGGCGTACCCATGGCATGGCGGACCCGAATAGCTATCATTCCCGTATCGATACGGTGAACTTTGCCCTGTTCAACGACGATGGCGCCAATCTCAAACAGTATCCTCGTGCAGACGTCATCCTGATCGGCGTATCACGCTCGGGTAAGACGCCCACTTGTCTTTACCTGGCGCTGCAGTTCCGTATCAACGCGGCCAACTACCCGCTAACGGAGGATGACCTGGGTTCGCCCAGCCTGCCCCGCGCATTAAAGCCATTCAAAGAAAAACTTTTTGGCCTGACGATCAGTCCTGAGTATCTGCAACGTATTCGTGAGGAACGTCGCCCCGCCAGCCGCTACGCCTCTCTGCAGCAATGTCGCAGGGAGATCGATATGCTGGAGGAACTGTACTTCAGGGAAAAGATCCCTTTCCTGAACACCACCACAGTGTCCATAGAAGAGATCGCGACCACCATTTTGCAGGAGACGGGTTTGCATCGCCATTTGTTCTGATCCGACAAAGCGATATCGGATAACCCGCCGACAGGGCCTGCTGGCTATCTGTCCAGCGCCGGTCGGTGGGGTGGGTGTATTCGGTGTCGGTAGCGAGCCCTGGATATGCCGGGGTCAGCGGGGACATGCGGATCTGTGATGATTATTAACTATACTAATATAGGAAATTGAAATAATTGATTTCCTGTAATCCTTTGGGGATGGTGTCGGCTCGGGTGCGGGCGTCAACCTGACTTTTGCCCTATTGGCGGGCTGGTTTCGGGAACAGAATATGGCAGAACAGATTGTCTGGTTTGAAAACCTTGGAATGCATCACGTTGATCAGGTGGGTGGCAAGAATGCTTCCCTGGGAGAGATGATCAGCAATCTCAAGGATAGCGGTGTTCGCGTCCCCGGTGGTTTTGCCACTACCGCCGCCGCTTTTCGGGAGTTTCTGCGCCACCAGGAACTGGATCAGCGTATCAATGCGCTGCTCGCGGTTGCAGATATCGATGATGTAGCCGCGCTCGCAAAGATGGGAAGCACCATCCGCCAGTGGGTCGTGGAAACACCATTCCCGCAAACCTTGCAGCAAGCCCTCGTTGCCGCCTACCAGCGTCTCGAAGCAAGCGGCGGCAAGGGCCTGGAAGTAGCCGTGCGCTCATCCGCTACGGCGGAAGACCTGCCGGATGCCTCTTTTGCCGGCCAACAGGAAACCTATCTGAACGTGCGGGGTATCGATGCCGTCCTGCAAGCTGTCAAGGCCGTATTTGCGTCCTTGTATAACGACAGGGCCATTGCCTATCGGGTGCACAAGGGATTCGATCATAGCCAGGTTGCCCTCTCCGCCGGGGTGCAGAAGATGGTGCGCTCGGATCTGGGCGCATCCGGGGTCCTGTTCACCCTCGATACCGAGTCCGGCTTTCGTGATGTTGTCTTTATTACCTCGTCCTGGGGGTTGGGAGAGACGGTAGTGCAGGGCGCTGTCAATCCGGATGAATTCTACGTTCATAAGGGTTGCCTGCAGGCCAATCGACCCGCGATCTTACGCCGAACCCTGGGGGAGAAGGCGATCAAGATGGTGTTTGCTGACGGGGCTGACGAGAAGGTGAGAACCGTCGATGTACCGTCTGAGGACCGCATGCGGTTTTCACTGACCACGGAACAGATAGAAGAGCTGGCCCGCTTTGCAATGGTAATTGAGGCCCACTATGGACGGCCCATGGATATCGAGTGGGCTCTGGACGGACAGGATGGTCAGATTTACATCGTCCAGGCGCGACCCGAGACCGTGGAAAGCCGTGTCGATGCCAGCGTGATTGAACGTTACGAGCTCAAAGGCTCAGGAGAATTGCTGGTCTCTGGCCGCGCCATTGGGCAGCGTATCGGCGCGGGACGGACGAAAGTCATCGCGGACGTGTCGCAGATGGCGCAGGTGCAGGAAGGGGACGTGCTGGTAACGGATATGACGGATCCTGACTGGGAGCCGGTGATGAAAAAGGCCGCCGCCATTGTCACCAATCGTGGGGGGCGCACCTGTCATGCCGCCATTATCGCCCGTGAGCTCGGCATTCCCGCAGTGGTGGGATGCGGAGATGCCACCGGCCGACTACAGGGTGTGCCGGCAATCACCGTATCCTGTGCAGAGGGGGACACGGGCAACATCTACAAGGGGCAACTGGCATTCGAGGTAGTACGCAACAGCAGCGGCGACATGCCGCCACTAGCCACCAAGATCATGATGAACGTGGGCAACCCCAGTCGCGCCTTTGCCTTCAGCAGGCTACCCAATGCCGGTGTGGGCCTGGCGCGCCTGGAATTCATCATCAGTACCACCATCGGCGTCCACCCCCGGGCGCTACTGGCGTTCGACGAGCAGACCGGGGACATCAAGAGGCAGATCTACCGCAAGATGGCCGGCTACCCGGATCCAGTGAGCTTCTATGTGGATAAACTGGCGGAGGGTATCTCCACTCTGACCGCCGCATTTCATCCTAAACCAGTCATCGTGCGCATGTCGGATTTCAAGTCCAATGAATACGCCAACCTCATCGGTGGCAAGGCCTATGAACCGAAGGAAGACAATCCGATGATCGGTTTTCGCGGGGCTTCGCGCTACCTCTCCGAGGCGTTCCGTCCCTGCTTTGAGTTGGAGTGTCGCGCCATCCGCAAGGTGCGCGATGACATGGGTTTCGAAAACCTGGAGCTCATGATTCCCTTCGTGCGCACCCTGGATGAGGCCGCCGAGGTTGTAGCACTACTCGCTGCCAATGGTCTCAAGCGAGGCGAGAATGGCCTGCGTGTGATCATGATGTGTGAGTTACCGTCCAACGCTGTGCTTGCAGAGGAGTTTCTGCAATACTTTGATGGCTTTTCCATCGGCTCGAACGACATGACCCAGCTTACCTTGGGTCTGGACCGTGACTCGGGCCTGGTGGCGAAACTCTTCGACGAGCGCAACCCGGCGGTGAAACGCATGCTGGAGATGGCTATCTCCGCCGCGCGGGCACAGGGCAAGTATGTGGGCATCTGCGGTCAGGGGCCGTCGGACTTTCCTGATTTTGCTCAATGGCTACTGGCCCAGGGCATCAGTTCCATATCCCTGAATCCGGATACCGTGGTGGATACCTGGTTACACCTGGCGGCGCAAGGTGACAAGAAGGCAAACCATTAGCAGAGCTCCGCCTATGTAACGCTATTAACCAGGAGCCTCTTTCCGGCCCCCTTTTCATGGACAGGTGAGGGCGGGTTTTGTGGCGTATCAAGTCCTGCAACTGTTCGGCGGCAGGCGTTGATAAGCACACCATCCTATTGTTTTAAATGCATATTTCATAACCAGCCCCTTCGCCCGAGCGTCTTATATCGCAGACATCCGGCTGTTTCGGCTGCGGCACCCTCAATTCTTCCCGCCACGCCATCTCCACCCTAAAAACACAACATGTCCCCGGCGCATGGCAAGGCAATAACCACTTCGCCAGCAAGGTAACTATTTTTAATCGTGCGTGTTAATCCTTGCCAGTTTCATTGATTTAATGAATAGACGTGCCACAATCAATAGGGTTACTCACACGGAAAAGAGTGGCTGAAAGGAAAAACTGCAAGCCAGGATTCAGCACAAGGACGCAGAGTTATTTTCAAATAAACAACAAACGAGGAGATAGTGGCTAATGGACCCAAAAGTCGTGTGGCTGTTTGTGTTCGTTGCGCTGTACTGGTCTTACTGTATTTTCTGGGGCATTAAAGGTGCCCTGTCGGCCAAAACAGCCAGCGATTATTTTGTTGCCGGTCGTCAGATATCACTTTGGGTGTTTATCCTGGCGGCAACCGCAACGTCGTTCTCCGGTTGGACCTTTATGGGGCATCCGGGTCTCATTTACCGTGACGGTTTCCAATACGCCTACGCGTCATTCTATGCCATCACCATCCCGTTCACCGGCGTGCTGTTCCTGAAGCGCCAGTGGATGCTGGGCAAGCGTTACGGCTTCATCACCCCCGGCGAGATGATGGCGCACTACTTCAAATCGGATACCGTTCGCCTGCTGGTCGTGCTGGTGGCACTGGTGTTTTCGGTGCCCTATCTTGGCGTCCAGTTACGCGCCTCCGGCTTCCTGTTCAATGTACTGACTGACGGCATGCTGGACGTGAATGTCGGCATGTGGATGCTGTCCCTGGTGGTCGTGATCTATGTCGCATCCGGCGGTCTGCGCGCGGTTGCCTACGTGGACTCGGTACAGGCCATACTGCTTGCACTCGGCATCGTCGTCATCGGCATCATTGCAATGAACGAAGTCGGTGGATTCGCAGCACTCAACGAGCGGATTGCGGTGCTGGCCGAGATCGGGCCGGACGGCAATGCCGTTTTCGGCAAAACCACACCGGCGGGACATAGCGCCTACATTGCAATACCGGGGGTAATCCAGTTCGGCGCCGGCCTGGGCACGGAATCTGCGCCCGTCGGCGGTGCCTGGACCGGTGTCATGGTTCTCACCTATATGTTCGCGCTGATGGGAATCCAGTCGGCACCGGCGTTTTCCATGTGGGCCTTCGGCAACAAGAGCCCCAAACCGTTCGCTCCGCAGCAGGTGTGGGCCTCCAGTTTCGGTATCGGTTTTATCCTGATGTTTTTCACCGCGATGCAGGGGCTTGGGGCTCATTTCCTGGGTGCCGATACCGCGTTTATGGCGGCTCATCCCGAGCTGGTAAACGATGTCATGGTAAAAGGCTTACAGGGCAAGGATCTGATGGAGTCAGCCGGTAAACAAGGCATGCTTGTGCCCCAGCTGATCTATCTCCTGACCGAAACCACACCCTGGCTGGTAGGCCTGCTTTCGGTGTGTGCTCTGGCGGCCATGCAATCCACCGGCGCTGCCTACATGTCCACGGCCGGCGGTATGCTTACCCGCGATATCATTAAGCGCTACATCCTTAAAAATGCATCCCATGCGCAGCAGAAGCTCTGGGGGCGTATCGGTGTATTAGTTATCGTGCTCGCTGCTCTGGTTGTGGCGACGACCGCCACCGACGCTCTGGTACTGCTCGGTGGCCTGGCCGTGGCCTACGGCTTCCAGATGTGGCCGGCGCTCATCGCCATCTGCTGGTTGCCGTATCTCACGCGACCGGGGATTATTGTCGGTTTGATTGCCGGTCTCATCGCGGTCACCCTGACCGAGAAGATTGGCGCGCAGTACATGCCCTGGGGACGCTGGCCAATGACCATGCATTCCGCATTCTGGGGCATTTTCTTCAACCTGGGGCTCGCGATAATCATTTCGTCGTTCACGCAGAAGAAAGAAGAACTGGCACATCGCATGACCTTCCACAACTTCCTGCGCGAACACGCCGGCCTGCCAGCCGATAAGAGGGGGCTGGTGCCCATAGCCTGGATTGTCACCCTGGTGTGGTTTTTCTTTGGTATCGGTCCAGGTGCCGTTTTCGGCAACACGATTTTCGGCGATCCGGGCGACAGCAGTACCTGGATCTTCGGCATGCCATCCATCTGGGCCTGGCAGCTGTTGTGGTGGGCTCTGGGCGTATTCATGATGTGGCTACTGGCCTACAAGATGGAACTCTCTACAGTGCCTTCCCGAGAGGTCGAGGTTCTGCATGAAGATATCGGAGATATCCATCTGGATGTGGACCGACCGTCATAACGAGGTAGCAAACGGGGGGGCAGCACTGTCTCCCCGTCCTTTGTTGAGGCTATAATGCCGCTTGCGCACATAAACAGGGAACGACAAAGCCCCTGTTCTGTGTTGTTGTGGGCGACACCTGTTCGAATGACTTCATTTAGCCGATGACAACGTATTTTTATTTTTCCGTTTTGGTACTGGCGATTCTGTTGTTCCTTCCGGTCAGCAAAATGATCTGGGCAATCAGTGTGCGCCGCCTGCAACGAAAAACCGGCCGGCTGCTTTCCACGGAGGAAATCGAGGCTCAGAAGACCCGAAGCCGTTTTATAGCGCTGCTTCTGGTGTTTCCCTTTTCATGGTTTTTTAATTACAGCCTGCTGGGCTTGAACCATGGATGACAGAACCTATCGGATTCTGGTCCGAACGGCCATTGTTATGGCGCTCCTGTGGGTAGGATGGACAATTTACGACGGTTTCTTGAAAGACGCATCGCCGGATGCCCAGGAACTGGCGGCCGCTTTTCGATTCATGGAAGATGGCCGCAATCAGAAAGCGCTGGACACCTATCAGCTACTACTGGATGAATCCCCGGACAACCTGTTTGCTTTACGGGGTAAAGCGCAGGCCCTGATGCAGATGGGCGAGCACCACGCGGCTCTGCTTGCCTACGACGAGGCCATACGGCGGACTCCTGAGGCAGGTGTTAGCTACGCCAACCGCGGCATCCTCAAAGACCGCATGGGCGACTATCGGGGCGCACTGGAGGATTATGAAAAGGCACTTGAACTCGAACCGGAAGTTGCTGAAGGTCCTGGCTTCCTCACCCGTTTCATGCGTAAGCAGGCGGAAAAGCCACCTACTGTCTCTGACCGCGCCCGTTACCTGAGGGAGCAGCTGGCCAAACCGGAGACCGAGCGGCTGCTCAGCTTACCTGAAAAGGATGAGGAGCAACGGCCTTACAAATTGTAATGAAGAACAATATCGTCTTCACCAGATTTTCAGGATATCGAACAACAGTACGCGGGCGAAAAACAGCAGGGCAATGGACCCAAACAGCATGTGCCCAATATCGTTTTCACCATCCTCGTTTCGATGGGTCAACGCGTGGTAGGCGACAAATCCGGTAACACCAAGAAAAATCCAGTCTAGCACCTTATAGTTCCGATAGAAGAAGGGTCACACACGCCATAACCGGGCCGCGAAGCCGATAAGGACATGACGACAGAGCATACAACTCTAACCGCTGTATTTCATCATAAAGTCCGGGACTTCATGCGGGGTGCACCGCTTGCGGTCAATATCAACACCAGTTGCGGCGAAGCCGTACGCTTGCTGAGACAACGTGCGGTATCGAGTCTGGTGGTCACCGATTCCGGCCGGCGTATCTGCGGCATTGTTACTGAACGGGATGTGGTCAGGCGTATCACCTACAGGGAGGGTAAACAGACGCCGGTGAGACTGATCATGAGCAGTCCGGTCGTCACGATTTATCAGGACGACTATCTGTTTCGCGCTATTGCCTTGATGCGGCGCAAGCGATTGCGTCACATACCCGTACTCGATGCACAGGGTTCGCTCAGCGGCATGCTCGATCTGCACGAAGCGCTGGGCGCCTCGGTTGAAAACCTGCTTGCCTTGATCGACCGACTGACTCATGAAGAAAGCCTCAAAGGCCTCAAGCACGTCAAGGCCGCGCAGGTCGAGCTCGCACAGTCACTCATGGCCGAAGAGCTTCCCGTGCCCGAGATCCAGGCGCTGTTAAGCCACATCAACAATGACATCTACCGGCGAATCGTGATCATCGCGATGACAGAAATGGCCGATCAAGGCTGGGGCGAACCGCCTGTCGCCTTCGATGTGATTGTCATGGGATCAGGCGGCCGAAATGAAAGTTTTTTGTTTCCGGATCAGGACAACGGTTTCGTACTCGAGGACTACCCGGATACACGGCACGCGATGGTTGACGCCTGGTTTATCGAGCTCGCGGAACGCATGACGCGCGCGCTTGATGCGATCGGCATCCCTTCCTGCAAGGGTTACGTAATGGCAACCAACCCGCTGTGGCGCAAAAATATCGACCAGTGGTGCCAACAGGTCAACGGCTGGTTTCGCAAACCGAATCCGAATACCCTGCGGCTGGCGGATATTTTCTTCGATTTTAAATCGGTCTACGGCGACGGCCGGTTCGCCGCCAGCCTGCGCAGCTATGTAACCGATCGCGCACGGAAACATCCGGCTTTTCTGCGTGAAATGGAACGCGTACAGGAAAGCCACGGTGTTGCTCTGGGGCTGTTCCACCGCCTGACACCTGACAACACGGAAGGCCCGCACAAAGGCAAGTTGAATCTGAAGTACCACGGCCTTCTTCCGTTGGTTGAGTGCATTCGGCTTTTATCTTTGCGCGATGGAATCATGGCGACCTCCACTCTCACCCGCATTGACACCCTGCGTGAAAACGGAGTCCTGAACAGCAATGAACAGGACTATCTGTCGGGTGCATTTCACCACATCACGCACCTGATAATGCGCCAGCAGGTAGAAGACTTTCAGGCGGATCAAACGGTGGGTCCCTATGTCCCGCCAAGCGCACTGTCTGATCGCGAAAAAGACATGCTGGTGGCAGGGCTGGTTGCGATCGATGAGCTCAGTAATCGCGTAAGGACCGAGTTTACCGGCGATATCTTCTAAGTGCTGGCGTCAAAATTCCCTGCGCCCTGCCGGGCTGGAAGTTGCAGTATGAAACGTGTCCCCCATTCGGGAGAGGACTCCGCCCATATCCGACCACCATGATGCTCGATAATACGCTGGCAGATCGCCAATCCGAGACCGGTGCCTTTTTGCTTTCCGTTTTGCCGGCCACCAATCTGGTGGAACTTATTGAAAACCTTACCGAGTTGTTCGGCAGGGATGCCCGGACCATTATCTTCAACCTCAATGCGAAAATGCTCCATCCCGGCTATCAACTTCAGATTGACGCGTCCATGGGACGGATCGCAGAACTTTGCTCCATTCGACAATAGATTGATAAGTACCTGGATGATATGGTCGCCGTCGACTTCGGCGATACAGGGTTCCGTGCCCAGTTCGACACCGGTCTCTATGCTGCGCTCCTCGAAGATCTGACTGACAGCGGATACAGCGTCCTGGACCAGGACATTCAGATCCAGTGATTCGATATGCCAATCCATTCGGTCCGCATCGAACTTTGCCAGATCCAGAACTTTATTGATCAGCCGAGACAGGCGCCCGCTTTCTTTTACAACAATTTGCAGATACTTCTGGCGCTGCGGTATCTCCAGATCCGGGTTATCCAGCAGGATCTCCGAGAAGGACCGAATGGACGTCAACGGCGTGCGCAATTCGTGGCTGACAGTGGCAACGAATTCATCCTTGAGTTTGTCCAATTCCTTGAGCCCTTCGTTGGCGGTGTGCAGATCCTCGGTCGCCGCCTCCAGTTCCCTGGATTTATGTTCCAGCTCGCGGCTGTATTCCATCACCTGCGACGTCTCGTCGAGAATCTCCAGCACGCCCTCGATACTGACAACCTCACCCTCGACCACAGAAGACACCATGACGTGCGCGGAAACCGTCCCTATTGCACCGGCTAACAGTCTTTCGCAGAACTGTATGAAAGCCGGATCAGGATTCAGCTCATGTGTATCAATCTGAATACGGGTTGCGTACGCCTGGAATTCCCGTGCTGTTCTCTCCGGGCCGTGAAACCGCTCCACCAGGCCACGCAATTTATCGACCGTCTGACCGTTTACCATTCAGCCTCTCTCAGAACTGTGCCTGCTGCCTGCGAACTTGTACGATCTTTTCCGAAGCCTCCAGGGCCTGCCCCAGGGTAGTAATGCCGCGCGCCTGCAACAGCTTCGTCAGACGCAGGAAAATCTCGGCAGTAACCATGGAATCACCCAATGCTGTGTGCCGCCCGGAGACCTCGACGCCAAGCCGGTTTGCCATACCATCCAGTGTATGGTCTGCAATGTGGTCGTGCAGAAACACGGATAAAAACAGCACATCAAGTACCGGGTTGTCAAACTTAAGTCCGCAGCGAGCTTCCTTCAGTTGGATGAATTTCATATCAAAGGCGGCATTGTGCGCGACGAGTACGGCATCGCCGACGAACGCCTTGAACTGTGGCAGCACGACTTGTATCGGCGGCTTGTCATGAACCTTGTCCGCGGTAATTCCGTGAAAGCGAATAGAACTCTTGGGAATGGATCGGCCGGGATTTACCAATTGATCGAAGGTTTCGCCACCGAGGATTCTGCTGTTCACGATCCTCAGTGCCGCGATAGAAATAATCTCATCGCCACCGCTGGGATTCAAACCGGTGGTCTCTGTATCGAAGACGACGTACTCCAGCGTATCCAGCGGTTGATCGGCGTTTGGCACGATGGCCGTCGCCCCGCTGGCGAGCTCAAAGTCATAGAACTCCGGACGCGGTGGTAACTTCTCGCGGGGCTTCTGCCACTGTCTCTGAGAGGCTGGCAATGGCAGTCGTAACACTGCGTAACCATCACGCTGGTGTTTTTGGCTCCAAAGATTGCTGTCGTGCACGGCGATGATATCGGCCACCGTCGCCGATCCCATGGCATCTGCCAGAAGATCATCCATCCAGCCGGCGATTTCTGCGTCAGGGATGCGCTCACCTTGCCAGACAATATCCAAATAGACACGGTTGTCACCCAACAATGCTTCAATGTCAAAGTTCGACATACCGGTATGACCTGCAACCCGGCGCAGCAGATGTTCCAGCAGGACCACTGTGGCACAGCTGTCAATATGGAGCCACAGGGGTAAACCGGTCATGGTGATCTGCGGATCATCCGCGCTCTGTAAGCGCCGCTGAGTTGCAGTAACCAGATCGGCCGAATAGGCATCGCTAAGTACCCATTGGCCACCAAGCATCGACTTGTGTTCCTTCAACAGGGAACCCAGATGCTGTGTCAGGATCTCACTTTCATCGCCAATAACAGCCACGAAACCATCGCGTGCTGCAGCGTCCATATCCGGAAAGGCAATAAGATTCTCCGCGGCAGCGCGCAGATTGGCCAGCGGCGACCGCATGCCGTCAAGCGCCTTGCGCAGCAGCTGGTCCCGCTTACGTAAATCATCCAGCCGGTGGGTAATCTCATCGAAAGTAATCACGAATCCCCGGGCACCCTTCCCTGCCAGCGGTATCAGCGACATCCGGCAATGCAGCAATGAACCGCCACTGCGGGTGACGCAGGCGAATTCACTCTCCTGCTCCCGGTCTTCCGAATCAGGCGCACTGTTGCGGGCTGTCAGCGTTTCCAGCGTATGCTGCAGTGGTCGACGCGCAAACATCTGAAAGATGGAACGCCCCAGTCCAATTTGAACATTGCTACCCAGCGTCCTCAGGGCCGCCTGGTTGTAGAGCAGCACGCGACCCTCAGCATCGCAGACGATAACCCCGGTATCGAGTTCTCTTAGAATCGTCTCCAGGCGCTGTTTCTGCAAATCGGTTCGTGCGGCACCGCTCTCCACCGCCCTCGCCACTTCCATGCGTGCATTGTGAAGGCTGTCACCAAGTTCCTGGATTATGTTTTGCAGGCCGGCGAGCGCATGATGCGGCGGCAGATCCAGCGCATGGGCGGTATTACCGTGCACGATGAGTTCCGCACCGCGCTCAATACTTTGCAGGGGGCTCAGCAGCACGACATCGGTCAACACCCAGATTACGAGCAACAACAATACCAGGCCACCGCCGATAACGAGAAAGCCAAGCAAACCGGGAAAGCTGTCTAGCGCATCGCCGCCACCATTGACCACGAACACAATACCGGCGGCAACCAGCGCCAAACCGAGCGCGGCTACGGGTATGAAGCCAAACCAGAATTTCTTACGCAGCGACATGGCGATCTCTGCTGAAGCCCGGCCCGAACCCGCAATGCTCTACTATTGCAACAGAATGATGGTGAACGGCTCGATTCATCTCTGGAGAACCCGGGTGAGACTCACGATTGCTCCAGGACCTCCTGTACTTTGGAAACGACATCCTGGGTAGAAAAGGGTTTGGTGACATAGTCATCCGCACCGAGTGCCAGTCCTTTTTCGCGCTCGATATCACGACCATGGGCAGTAAGCATAATAATGCGGATGTGCGACCAGTCGTTTCTGGCCCTGACCGTTTCACAGACTTCAAAACCGTTTTTCGTGGGCATATTCACATCGAGCAGAATCAAATCCGGCGGATCGGCATCGATAGCCGCGAGTGCCTCTTCACCATTGCCGGCAGTGCGCACATCATAGCCCGCCTTGTTCATCAGAAATTCCAGCGAAAGAACTATATTCGCTTCGTCATCAACCACGAGTATCTTATTCGGCATGACTGGCCCGTCTCTATGTCTGAATTCCAGCGTTTGAAGATGCGACTACCATTCGGGTGAAATTCCTTGTGCCGCGATAACAACTCATACGACAAAACGCCCACGCT
>CBFDBP010000008.1:0-34855 GCA_965603065.1 uncultured Gammaproteobacteria bacterium | reverse complement strand
CGCAGGCGTTGTTTCATGTCTTCCAGTACCTTGATCATGGCATCGGCTGCACTGGTGATTCCCGACGTTACCGTCTCATCGAGTTTGTCTACGGTATTTTTTGCCAGATTCGCCAGATCTTCATCGACGAACTGTTTGACATCGCCAACCGCCTCCGTGAGGTGCTGTTTGGCCGAGTGCAATTTATCGTAATGCTCTTCAGCGTGCTCGAGCTCCCCTTCGACATCTTTCTCGGGCTTTTCTTGTTCAGACATAGGACTCTCCCTAGAGGGCCTGTTAAAGTATTTTAAGATTCTCTATATGAACAGGGTGAGGACACCCGTATAACCATACAAACGCTTATGCGAGATCTCGCCATTGGCAAAGAATCCCACCAGGGGAAAGTCTCCCAGCTCATCCCGGATCATTTTTAATTCTTCAGAATTTTCACCGAACTGATGGCGGCCACGCCCCAGACAGCTGTAGTACACCCCGCCCCTGATTCTGCCTTTGGCACGTTTACCCAGATCATCCAGCATGCGGAGCATATCCTGGCGGGCACTGTCACCATCACGTTTGCAGAACATGATAGCGGCCTGTTCTTCGAGAAGGTCGCCGATCGCCAGCAGTTTCTGCCCCGGGTCAATACCAATCAGGTTTCGTACCAGATAATCACCGGTATCGGAACCGGGAACGGGCAGGCCGGCGAAGATATAACCGGCGACCCGGGAGAGATCCTTTGACAGCACTTCGCCGATGTCTTCGCGGAACACATCCAGTGCAGGGCGGCCATCAAGATTAACCAGTATATTGCGGTCACATCGGGTAATGGTATGTTTGGAGCCCAACGGTGTACAACCCTGCGTGAGACCGCTGATGACAGGAACCTCGGATGAGAACAGGACACCCGACAGCCCGTCCCCGCACAGCTCTCCGGCGATCTGTAGCGGTTGCTTGTGATCGTCGGCGGATGCCAGCCCACCCACCAGAAAGCCGGATTCCAGGTCATTTGAAAGCGATTCTATGATTTGCGGAATATGGGGATTACGCGGATCACCGTGGACGATTGCAAAGTTTGCCTGGTGTTCGGCGATCCACTTCCGGTTGGCGATCAACATTTCACTCAGAGGTTCAATGCCCGCGGGAATGAACCGAAAGCTGTCCTCGGGAAGCGATGCCAGCATGAGGGCCACCGCGGGTTGATCATAAATTTCGCGGCCGGTAAAGCAAATACCGGCGCCAACGGTTCCTGCCCAGTCGTCGACTTCTGTCTTGCTGCGCAATTCACCGAGTAACTGATCCAGGTACGGCGCCAACGGGGCTGTCACGTACAACAGACCGAGATTCGCGGCTGACGGGCCAGTGCCGAGATCCGTCAGACATCGGCCGAGTATCGTTGGCCAATCAGGTCCCGTTGCACATGCCGCCTTAAAGGTCTTTGCCGTCATATTTTATAGGACACCCTTTTTACCCCTGTATGTACTCCGCCAGACTGCTGATGGTAGGGTACTCAAACAAATCCCTAATCTCTACCTTGTCGGGAAAGCGGGCATTAATCTCTTCGTGAATTCTCAGCAGCATCAGTGAATCGGCCCCCAGCTCAAACAGGTTCTGGTCTGAGCGGATTGCCCGACCCGGAAACAGTTCCCTGCATATATCAAGCAATTGCCGCGCGACTCCGCTTTCATGCGATGGGCCGTCTGAACACTGCTGAAGCGATTGCAGGGATGCCAGCACTTGCGCATATTCACCATTTTCAAACGCCTGCACCAGACGGTAGCGTTGCAATTTACCACTGCTGGTGCGGGGCAGATTGTGCAGCGGTATAACAGCATGCACGTGCAGCCCGGTATGTTCCGTCAATGCGGTTCGAATGCGCCGCTCCGGCTCGAGGAAGCTGTCCAGTTCACGCCGGAAGCGGATAAATACCAACAACAAATCTTCTGCATTCGATTCGCTGCGTAGTGCACCGACAGCCACTTTGCCCGCCTCTATACCGGGTATTTGCTGCAGAACCTGTTCGATATCCTGTGGATACCAGTTCTGCCCACTGACAAACAGAACCTCTTTGCAACGGCCGCTTATAAACAGGCCGCGCCCGGTCATGAAACCGAGATCGCCGGTATCCAGCCAGCCATCAACAAATGCGCTATCATCACACCGGTGACACTGATAGTAAGCGCTGGTTACATTGTCGCCGCGTATAAGAACATGTCCCAGCGAATAGTCGGGCAAAGTCCGGCCATTCTGATCGCAGATGCGCAGTTCACAACTCTCGACCGGGCGACCAAGACAGACCAGCTCCACGGAACGCTCCGAGCGCGTAGCCGGCGCCACAACATTACCCATTGTCAGCGCCTCCACCGGGACAGATAGCGACTGAACGCCGCTGCCCGGATCAGGGAAAGTCACCGCCAGACTGGCCTCCGCCAGACCGTACACCGGATAAAAGGCACTGGCGTTCAGTCCGGCCGCTTGCAGCTGCTGTGCAAATTCACGGCATACGGAAGCAGAGACCGGCTCTGCGCCGTTAAAAATCAGGCGGACATTGCTGAGGTCAAGACTGTCTGCCGGTGCAGAGACAGACCTTAAATAGTGCTGATAACCAAAGTTCGGTGAACACAACAAACTTGTCCGGTAGCAGTGCGCGGCCTCCAGCCAGCGCGCTGGCCGGCGCACAAACAGATCGGTGTCCATCAGCACCTGGTCGAGACCATTGAACAATGGCACCAGGTGAAAGCCGATCAGCCCCATGTCGTGGCTCAGCGGCATCCAGCTCAGGGTTGAATCGTTGCAACCAATCGCTGCCGCCCGGCTAATGGCCTTTATATTGACCAGCAGGTTCGTATGACTTAGTACCACCCCCTTGGGTTCACTGGTCGAACCGGAGGAAAACTGTATCAGTGCCGTATCCTCGGGCGCAGCGGCATGGAGCACCGCCTCCTGCTCCAGCTGATCGATTTCTTCCAGCACGCAAACACGCTGACCGAACGGGGTACTACCATTCAACCATTTTGTCAGACGCAAAAACAGATCACGCTCGGTAAACAGGAACGGCGTGACAAACTTTTCCGCAACCGTTGTCAGCTTATGCAGATACTCGCTGTGCACCCCGGCCGACAGGGGCACCGGCACGAGCCCACCCAGCTGACAGGCCCAGAATGCATCTACAAAAGCCAGGTTATGGCGGACATACAGAATAACCGGGTCGCCCACTTGCAAACCCTGCCGCTGGAACCTGCCCAGCAAGCCCTTTGCACGGGACAGCAAGCCGCCATAGGAAATCAGCGTTTCACGATGACCGCTTTGCAAATAGCGGATGCCACGTTCAGCAGCATCCAGCTGAAGCAACACATCGGCGAGGACACCACGATCCATCGGAAGATTTCAGCGTTCTGCTACACTCGCAACGCCGCCGGACAACTAGCCCTCGAAGCCGAACTCCTTGTGACTGCCATCACAAAAGGGCTTGTTACCGGAATGACCGCAGCGGCACAGGGCGGCCTTGTTACGTTGGGCGGTACAGCTGCCATCGGCACACATGATTGTCATGGGACCCTCTGCAAGCAACATGGCATTGCTGCGCACCGTTATCTTCAACGGGCCCTCTGTCTCCTCCAGTTCTTCTGAGACCACACTCACGATGATGCCGTCATTTTCGAAACCTGCTTCCTTGTGACTGCCGTCGCAGAAGGGCCTGTTCTTGGACTCACCGCACCGGCACAGGGCAAGCTCGTCGGATTTTCCTAACACATACCCATCCTCGGCAACGACTTCAATATCACCGGTACACAGCAAGGGACCGTTCTCAAGAACTGTAATACGATTTTCCTGGCTCAATCTCTTCTCCTGCTAAAGGTTGAATATGCCCGACTCTGCGGGAAAAAGTTCGCTGCAAAGATACACGAAAGCGGGAATGAAAAGTACACCCATCAGGTTCGGCCGGACACCCATCTCCAGGACTCGACTTTCAAGTCACCCGGTTGCGGATCCAGTAGCTGGCCGCTTGTGACAAGGCTCATCAGCTGTCCGTTGGAAAAGGCACGCCGGTTCCGCCAAGACCGCAGTAACCCGCCGGGTTTTTGGCAAGGTATTGCTGGTGATAATCCTCGGCATAGTAAAACAGTGGGGCATGGAGAATCTCTGTCGTAATCGCCCCGACATGATTCCCGCTCAGCAATTCCTGGTAAGCGCAGCTGGATTGTTCCGCCAGCCGCTGTTGTTCATCACTGTAGGTGTAGATGCCGGAGCGGTACTGCGTGCCCATATCATTTCCCTGCCGCATACCCTGCGTCGGATCGTGCCCTTCCCAGAAGGACATAAGCAAATCCGCAATCGAAACAGCGGCAGGATCAAACACGACCAGTACCACCTCATTGTGGCCGGTCTGGCCGCTACACACTTCACGGTAGATCGGGTTGGGCGTATAGCCGCCGGCATAACCCACCGCCGTGGTATAGACACCGTCAATCTGCCAGAAGCGTCGTTCAGCGCCCCAAAAACACCCCATACCGAACACGATCTGCTGCATGCCTTGCGGGAAAGGTGGCTGCAGGGGATGACCGTTGACAGCGTGCTTTTCCGCAACCTGCATGGGCACATCGCGACCGGGCAATGCCTCCACCGGTGTGGGCATTCGTATCGACTTGTTGTTCATATACATGGATTGTCATCCCCTGGCAGCATGCGCATGACACGGTCGTCGTGCAGATCCGGCTATACGGATGATCAAGCTGCGTTGACGCCACACGATATGAATCGGTGTTGTACATGGCGTACCATTGACGCTGTCATCCATAGATCACAATGTAAACATAAATCATGCGCAACTCCAATATTGTTCCACCCGATGCCCTGCTGTTACTGAGCACCCAATGCCCCCATTGCCCTACCGTCCTGCAGGGCCTTGGCGAGTTGGTGAAGAAAGGCCTTATCGGCCGGCTGGAGGTGGTAAATATCGCGGTTCGTCCGGATATTGCCAAACAGCAGGGTGTGCGCACGGTCCCCTGGATGAAAATCGGCGATTTCGAACTGGAAGGTCTCCACTCCCCTGCCGAATTACGCCGGTGGGCGGAGCGGGCCGGCTCGCAAGCAGGCCTCGCCGAGTACTACACGGATTTATTCAAACACGGCCAGCTCCCCAAGGCACTGTCCGCCATCCGTAAATACCCCGGGCACATTCCGGCTTTGTTGGCATTGGCGCAAGATCCCGACACCGAGCTGACGGTGCGGATCGGTGTCAGTGCCGTTATGGAAGACGCTGCAGGCAGTGCGCTGTTGCAGAACCAGCTGGCGGCCCTCCTGGATCTGGCCCAACACAGAGATCCACGGGTACGCTCGGATGCCTGTCACTTTCTTGCCTTGACCCGGAGTGAAGCGGCGCTTGCACCGCTGGAGACACTAAGTCACGATCCTGAACCCGCTGTTCAGGATGTCGCCAAAGACAGCCTCGAAGAACTCAGGGAACACCTCTCCAGCTGAATTTCAGGGTCTTCATCCGCCTGGCCGGCTCGGCCGTTGATCCGCTTGCGGGGAAGTTAATTTTCACATTATATTTCATTTGGTTAACATGTTTTTTGATGAACCGGCAAGCACCGCCTTCTGATGACAATCAATGGGGCAGGATGTGCTCGCATGGACGTATAGCTGTTTTTTTTGTATGGTTTACATCTGCGCCGGCGTTTGTGAAGGGACAGATTCAAGATGAACTTGATCAGTATTGTTATCGGTGGCCTGCTGGCTGTATTGACGCTGGCGTTTACCGTGTTGCTGGCCGCGGCCATTGTTTTTAATTTGAACGCCGGCAAGAAATATCGCAAGTCTCTGGCCAGCAGCGTTGATCAACTTCGACTCAGCAAGATGCTCACCACGCTGGGTATTGATGTGGATACCTATCTGCACACTGAACGCATAGTAGACATCCAACAGCACATGGATCGGTGTGCAGCGTGTGAAAACACGGAAAAATGTGACGATCAGGTTTCCAAAGGCGCACTTGATGCCGCCGACATAAGCTTCTGCAATAACGAGCAACCCCTGCAGGAGATCGCAAGGAAAAGCGGCCAGCCCGGCTGAACCCGGTTGTCGGCACTACTCCACCGGTTCTACCACTATGGAAGCATTAGACGATCCAACACTTGCCTTGATTGCCCGTTTTGTCGTTGAAGATGTTGATGAGCTGAAACTTTCAGACGAACATTATCTGCAGCATCAGCTCAATGAGATAAAAAGACAAATCGAAAAGTTTCCCGAAGAACAACAGGAGCAGTTCGCCCTGGCCTGGATCAGGGAACACGCCGAACGCTACCGTCGGGACTGGCGAAAAAAAATATTCACCGAAACAGCGCTCGACAAGCGCTGCGCGGATTGCCCGTTAATTCATGATAATCCGACATCTTCCTGTATTATTCACAAAAGATGGGTTGAGCTGTTGAAAGAATATATTGCCGGGGAAATCAACTCCGACAAATATATCGAAGAGACCATACATCTTCTGAAAGAACATAAAAACAGTCTCAAGGTAGCCACACTTTCGAAACACTAACCGTCCTGCCCGTCGACCCGGGGCTGGCTCAGAATCGGAAAATAGCCAATCAAATAAATCAGGAACGCGGACAGCCATAGCCACTGCGACAAAGCGACCCATACACCATAGTGTTGCTGGAACAACATTGGCAATGCGACGCGCGTGATCAGTGCGGCAAACAACAGGATGAACACCCAGAACAATAGCCGTGGTGGTTCGAATACGTTGCGTCCGGTATGGCCGAGAGCGACACGTGTCATCATGCCGAGCGTCATCAAGCCAACGCCGCCGACGGCAAAGGCGTGTAAACCCAGGTACGGCGAAATACCGTTAAAATACGCAGCCGCTTTCAGGGCAAACCCGGCGATGGTTGCGGCATAGGCGAGATACAGAACCCATAGCAACGGTTTTTTCCAGATCCCCGCTGTATACCAGCCCAGCAATCGCCACAGGTGCAGGAAAAACAGGCTGGCAGCGAACACAGCGACACCCACACTGTTCGGCCGCACCATATCAGCTATCCAGAAACCCACGAACAGGGCCAGACTGGCGATATCGACCCGTTTGCTGTTGCGCAGTTCGACCGGATAACCTACGCCTTTTTCAATAAAGGAGGGCAATACGCGGCGGCTGAGAGTGAAGATCAATGCGATGATGATATACAGGCCGGAATACAAACCCCAGTAAACACCCTGTTCGAGCTTGCCGGCGACGCCGAGGAAGAACACCAGATTACTCGCCAGCAGCAAAACAATTTTGCCGACAATGGCGATGTTGTGCCACTGCCGGGCACGAATGATGGGCACCGCTATCGCAGCCGACAGCGCCGCCAGGAACAACAGATCAAAACTGGCAGTGGCGACGAGAAAGCCAGGTCCTCCCAGCAGGATAAACAGCCGCGCAAGCAGCCAGAAGAGGAATAGCAGGAACAGGGGCATGCCACTCAAAGTTGGAATGCCGGTCCAGTTGCGTACCGCGGTTAGCAGGAACCCCGCCACCACCGCCAGGCTGTAGCCGTAGATCATCTCGTGGCCATGCCAGGTCACTGGCGCCAGGCCGGCAAAGGGGAAACTCCAGCCATGGACGTAGGCCGCATACCAGATCAGCATACTGATAACGGCATAACCACCGGCGGCCAGGAAAAACGGCCGGAAACCCAGCCTAAGCCAGGCGCTGCCTCTGGGAGTGGATGGATCGGCTATTTGCACGGGATGGCCGCCTAGTTCAGCCAGCGAACCAGATAGTACAACTGCTGGCTTTCCGAAGACGTGGAGGGTCCGGCAACCACAGCGGCGTAACGATAGCGCTGCGGATTGGACTCTTCCAGCGCAGCCTGTTCAGATTCCATGACTTCGACGCAGTTAGCGGACAGCCGCTTTTTCTTCTTCGGCGCATAGACGACAGCAAAACGCTCCTCTACCACACCACTGGCACGATCCATCATCAAACCACGAATGGAGACGCCCATCGCTGATTCCCTTTTCTCAGCCGCCGCCCAGACCGCACATGCCGCCACCACAGCCACCCGCCCCGCAAGGCGGTACAGCGTCGCCAAGGCTGGAACTCTTTACCACCTGCCCCCCGGTTGCCAGCCGTTGAACCGGCGCATCTGCCGGTGTGTCGCCCGTCTCAATGCCGGCTTTTTCACATACCTGCCCCCAGCTCGACAGCTTGTCGCTCATGCGGTGTTTGACTTCGACCACTCGACCGTTGGCCTTACATAAATAATCGTAGCTTGGCATGTCTTACCTCT
Organism: uncultured Gammaproteobacteria bacterium; assembly: GCA_965603065.1. Taxonomy (GTDB): domain Bacteria; phylum Pseudomonadota; class Gammaproteobacteria; order DSM-19610; family DSM-19610; genus Thiogranum. The sequence continues at coordinate 26,597 of CBFDBP010000008.1, read as the reverse complement.
TGATAACTGTTTATTCCGACTCTCCGCGGGAACCTTACTACTTTGCCCGCAGAAATTGTTCAAGAATTTTCCGCACAGCTTCGCATACACCACGTTTGCCCCTGACTTCCGTACTGTTATGCTGACAAATCGGCCTCCGAATCATAGTCCGGGGACACCCGCAGCGAAGAGCAGCCGGCCAGACCGAACGCAACTATTAACCAGCCCCATCGAAACATCTCAATCTGCGTTCTACGTCCTGACGACAGGCCCGAATCTTACCGGTTTGCGCGGGCAAAAACCGCTAAAGCCTGCACCAGAAATAAAGAATATAAGTGAGTATTTATACACAGAGGAACATCAAATCCAAAATTACCGGACAAAACCCATCATTGTTGACATTAATTCAAGATAAATCGTATATCTATTTGTTTTTATTATGTTACTTATATTGATCAATATTTGACCGATTTAATACAGAGCCCTTGAAAACGGCCTGAACAGGATTTAATCCCACACTAGTCCACAATGTTATCCACAGGTTTTGTGGGTAACTCTTGTGTAACCTATAGACCTTGTTGTGTGCCGGGCTGCTTCGGCTCGGACAGCTGCAGCTCACCGGAATAATCAAAGGGCAATTTCTGTCTGTAGACCCCGGTTGCCATGCTGCCACTGACCCGGTATTCGAAACCGGGTGACCGGCTTTCCTGCAGTGACTGGAATTGACGGAACACGTGGAAAAGGTTCGAAGAGACCTCCAAGTCGATGACGCTTTCTCCATAGGCCGGCACATCGATCGACTGATTGCTGACACCATCGGCAAAAGCCTGATCGTTGATATCGAGTCGAAAGTCGACGCCACGAACAGGCAATGCAAAGGCATTCGGATTCTTTACCCGCAGACTGACCTGGTAGCGCTGCTCCAACAACTCGACCGAGATCAACTTGAGCCCCACCAGTGTAACCCTGGGTGACTCCGGCTTGCTGGTCAGCGCACTGCAGGATAGCAGCCCCACCATCAGCACAAAACCGGCTAACAACTTGCCGAGTAAAACGGATCGGTTCAATTTTTTCTCTCCTGCACCAGCACCCAGGGTGCCACCACCACAGCCCAGAGTTCAGGGTTTCGCCCACCCCAGTCTTTGGCCGCATGCATGCCAAGGTGTTCCACTTTAGCTTCGTTGATCCAGGTCTCGGCTGCCGGCTTGTCATCATCGGCGAAACAGCTAGCCACCTCAATTAGATCCAGGTCACTGTCGACGCGGATAACCGCGCCGCGGGCAAAATGCGTTTCCAGTTCCTGCCAGTTGATCCTGGCTGTTTCCAGGTGCAGCTCTTGCCTGCCGTATTTCTTTCCTGTCATGACGAGCCCGATTACGCTTTGCAGTGGCCACTCAATCTGCGCCATTGTATATCAGATCGACAAGGTACGGATGCTGTAATTCAAGCGCGAAGACTGTCGGCGCGGGTCGAGCTGCGGAATCCTTTTCAGTCGGTCGCGCAACTGCCGAGGCGTCGCAGGCTTTTTGAGAAACGCCCCCACGGCATTGTAATTCTGTGCTGTACCAAGATAAAAAGCCGAGCTGAATCCGCTACGCAGAGCGCTGTGGCTCAGGTACGCAGACACCATGAGTTCCAGCCTGCTGGCGAAATTACAGACAATCATGCCATCGCTGGACAGACAGCGGGTCAGGGATAATACCCACCCCCGGTCAGCGAACACGCTGCGTTGCGTTTCACCATCCACGTGACCGAACAAATCGTCGATGACAATATCAAACACGGGTCCCCGATACCGGTTTACCCAGTCGACAGCGTCGGCCCTGACCAGCTTCACATCGTTACCGCTTACACCGAAGAAACGTTTGGCGAGGTAGAGATGGGTGGCGCTCAGTTCAACACCGACAACGCTATCCGGTTGAATAAAGCGGCGTAATTGCTGGATCACGGCACCACCACCGACACCCAGCACCAGAACCCGGCGAATGCTGCCCGGCGGATAGAAGAATGCCGGCAGAAACAGCAGATCCCAGACACTACCGGTGACCGGCCGGCCGGGGTTGTACTGACTGTGAAATACCCCGTTGGTATACAGCCGCAACGAGTTTCCGGCCTGACGCACCTGGTAGTTTGTAGAACCGGCGTCCCGTTCCCAGAGGATACTCATAGGCGGCTACAGATGCAGAAGCTTCATTACAGGCTCATCCTTGCCGGGATCGTCGCTGAAGCCCGACACCAGCAATACATCATGACCCACCTTACCCAGGTGGGACTGCTCGGCAATATGGGCGCAGATCCGGCGCCAGTTTCGGGCTTCGGCATGTCCGATTTTGACCGGTACAATACCCCAGTGCAGGGTCATCTGCCGGCAAACCCTCTCATCTGAACAGGCGCCTACGGCAAGTGCCAGAGGCCGGTGCGATGCCATGATACGCGCCGTGTTTCCGGTATGAGTCGGAACAATAATGGCTTCCAGCTCCAGGTCGTGTGTCAGCTGAACCGCTGCGTGCGCCATCGACTCACGCACAAAGTGTGCTTTGGTGCGACGATCAGCGATGGGCTCGGTGGCGAACCGGCCTTCCTGCCACTGGTGGCGTTCCACCTCGCGCAGTACACGGTCCATGGTCTGTAGCGCCTGCAAGGGATATTTTCCGGCGGCCGTTTCACCCGACAGCATGGCCGCGTCGGCACTCAACAAGGCGGCACCCGCGACATCGGTGACTTCCGCGCGAGTCGGCCGCGCATGGGTCATCATGGACTCCAGCATCTGGGTTGCGACAATAACCGGGATTCCTTTCTGGCGGGCTTTATGGATCAGATCGCGTTGTATCAGCGGCACTTTCTCTGCGGGGAGTTCGATGCCCAGGTCGCCACGTGCGATCATAATGCCGTAGGACATCGCCATTATGGCGTCAATCTCCTCGACCGCTTCCGGCCGTTCAATTTTGCTGATTACGGGAATATTGCCACCCAGGCGCTTCATGTAACGCCTCAGCTGCTGAACGTCTTTTGCCGACCTGACAAAGCTGAGCGCCAGGAAATCCACCTGGAGTTCGACGCCCAGCTGCACGTCTTTGCGGTCCTTGGCGGTCAGGGCCGGCGTTGATATCTGCGAGTTGGGCAGGTTCATACCCTTGTGACTGGAGAGGATGCCGCCTTCGATGACCTTGCAGGCGACCTCGGTGCCATCAACGCTTTGCACCCGCAACTCCAGATTGCCGTCATCGAGCAGGATTCGTTCCCCTACCCTGACATCCTTGTGCAGACTGCGATACTGCGAGGGAATAAGGCCGTCAGATCCGCCGAGCGGCCGTGTCGTCACGGTCACCGTCTCGCCGGCCCTGAGTTCGATACTGCCTCCCTCAAAGCGACCAACGCGAATCTTGGGGCCGCACAAATCCATCAAAATGCCAATATGCCGGCCTGCGCGTTTGGCGGCACGCCGTACCCGCCGCACCGTTTTGCGGTGGGTTTCCTGGTCGCCATGCGACATATTGACCCGCACGACGTCAACGCCGGACTCGATCAGTTTTTCGATCATAGCCGTCGAGCTGGAAGCGGGACCCAGCGTGGTAATGATCTTGGTTCTGCGCCACTGCAGCGCAACTTCCTTGCGATCGAATTTCTTTCGCGGCATTTTTATAAAGCCTTTGGTGGCTTCAAACCCGCCGCCTGGTAGAGCTGTTTCTGTTCACTGGACGTCAGCGGGCGGGACTTTCCGGGCCGCAGTTTCCGCTCAAGGATGACGGGCCCGTAACGTACGCGGGCGAGACGGCTCACCTTGACCCCCTGTGATTCCCACAGGCGGCGCACTTCGCGATTGCGGCCTTCTTTGATGATTACGTGATACCAGCGATTCGCACCGCCCCCACCGGATTCCTCGATGGCACTAAAACGGGCAAAGCCGTCTTCAAGTTCGACTCCCTGGATCAGGCGCTCCAGCATGGGCAAATCCACCGTGCCGAGCAGCCGGACGGCATATTCGCGTTCGATTTCCTGCGCCGGGTGCATCAGGCGGTGAGCCAGTTCCCCGTCAGTGGTAAACAGCAACAGTCCGGATGTGTTGAAATCCAGGCGTCCGACACTGATCCATCGCCCGACGGGCGGTCTGGGCAGGGCGGAAAAAACACTGGGCCGCCCGTCCGGATCATCGCGGCTGCATATCTCACCAGCCGGTTTGTGATAAAGGATGGTTGCTGCGGCCACCTGTTCGCCGGTTTTCAGCTGGACCTTTTTACCGTCGATAGCAATACGCTCACGCCCGCTGACTTTCTGTCCGAGCCGGGCCGGCTTGCCATTGACCTGAATACGTCCGTCTCGAATCCAGTCTTCAATCTGGCGTCGCGAAGCCAGGCCGGCACGCGCCAGTACTTTTTGCAGGCGTTCTTCCATGGGGAGAAATTGAGAAAAGTTCAGTGAATGGTATCGTTGCTTTCAGGCGTATCCACCACAACCTGTACGACACGTGGAGACTCTTCTGACACAATACCCACTCCGTCCGAAGCTTCACCGGCCTGGTCCTCAGGCACCTCCGTCACTTCTCCCGGCATCGCCAGTTCCAGTTCAACATTGATGGTATCAATGTCGCGCAATTCCATCAGCGTCGGCAGATCGTCGAGGCCTTTCAGGTTGAAATAATCCAGGAACTGCCTGGTGGTGCCGTACATAGCGGGACGTCCGGGCACATCACGATGACCGACAATACGCACCCATTCACGTTCCTGCAGGGTTTTCACGATCGAACTGCTGACACTGACACCGCGAATGTCCTCGATTTCGCCGCGCGTGATGGGCTGGCGATACGCTACCAATGCCAGTGTTTCCAGCAAAGCACGTGAATAACGTGCCGGCTTTTCTTCTGTCAGGCGTGAGACCCAGGGCTCCATGTCCTGCTTGACCTGCATACGATAGCCACTGGCCACCTCAACCAGTTCTATACCACGTTCCGCATAATCTTCCTGCAAGGCGACAATAGCTTGCCTGAGCTGATCACGTTCGGGCTTTTCACCATCACCGAAAACTCCCAGCAGCTGCTCCAGCGTCAACGGCTTCCCGGACGCGAGTAAGACGGCTTCAATAATATGCTTGATTCTTGATTCACTCATTCCAGGACCTGTCACTCAGGATTCACCAGCCGCTGCGACTAGCAGGTTTTCTTCATAGACCGCACTTGAACCGGCCGCTCTGATATAGATAGGTGCAAAAGGCTCCGCCTGTACCAGCTCAATGAGGGATTCCTTAATGAGTTCCAGCACCGCCAACAGGGAGACCACAACACCCATACGCCCTTCTTCGGGTCGGAACAAGGCCGTAAACGGCGTAAAGTCATCACTGCCGACCTTGTCCAGAACGGCTGACATACGCTCGCGCACCGACAGGGGTTCCATTTGTATATGGTGGTGCGAGAACATCTCGGCACGGGTCATAGCCTGCTTGGCCGCTATCAGCAATTCCTGCAGGCTGATTTCGGGTGGTTTGGAAATCACCTGCTTTTCCGGCGCCTCTATTGAAACCGGGAACACGTCGCGACCGACGCGAGGCATCCGCTCGATGTCTTCTGCGGCCTGTTTATAACGTTCGTATTCCTGCAGACGACGTATCAGCTCGGCACGTGGATCATCTTCGTCCTCGGTTTCAACCGGCCGCGGCAGCAACATGCGTGATTTGATCTCGGCCAGCATGGCCGCCATCACCAGATACTCGGCGGCCAGTTCAAGCTTGAGATCCTTCATCAGATCGATGTAATCCATGTACTGCCGGGTAATCTCGGCAATGGGAATATCGAGAATATCGAGATTCTGCCGCCGGATCAGATACAGCAACAGATCCAGAGGACCTTCGAAAGCATCCAGAAAGACTTCCAGGGCATCCGGTGGAATATAGAGATCTTTGGGGAGGGTCGTGAGCGCTTCACCCTGCACTAAGGCGAAGGGCATTTCAGCTTGTTGTGGCGCCTGTTCAGCCGGAAGTGGCGTTTCTGTCATGCAATCAGCTCTGATCGTATCGGCGCATTGTAAACGCCGACGCGGCAGATGGGAACAGGCAACTTGTCAACTCTCTCAACCATAAACACCAGGGGTACGAAACCCGCAAAACGACAAGCCGGGGGATAATCCCGGCTCTGAAGGGCGAAACAGCCCCGTCAGCCACAATTATGGAAACAGTAATACTACAAATGACATTGCTTTACAATGGCTTATAACAAAGCTATCGACACCTGAACGCACCGACCCACAATCCGGGGCGTAGTCGCCGCATCCCGGGCAGGAAGGGTCCTGCCAGAGCCTGCCGCGCGAAGCGTTTTGGGCATAACCGGCGACCGCGCCCGAAGGGAGCACCCTTGGGCGGTGCCCTGCACTGACATTGCCGTATGGCCCCGAATCCGTCAATATCAGGTTGAAGCTGTACCAAGTAGCACATACTAAGCCGAACATTAGATAGCCGACATGCCTTTACGGGACACGCTGTGCCCCAGGGCACCCTCTCTTGCGGGGCAATTCACCTTGTGAATACTTACCTGTAAGCTCGACGGCAGCGTCCCTGCTGCCGACGGTCCCGTAAAGGCATGTCGGCTATCCAATGTACTCATTAAGCAATAAACATAAGAGCAGATACCTATTGTCAACAATCGCAAACGAATATAGAGGGCCGGAATCAGTTCCATTCCGGGAGGCGTTTATCTACTGGCTTAAACTGGGATTTATCAGTTTTGGCGGGCCGGCAGGTCAAATAAGCATGATGCACCAGGAGTTGGTGGAAAAACGCAGGTGGATTTCAGAACATCGCTTTTTGCATGCACTCAATTACACCATGGTTCTTCCAGGGCCGGAGGCACAGCAACTTGCCACCTACATGGGTTGGTTGATGCACGGTGTATGGGGAGGCATTACAGCCGGCGTTCTATTTGTCCTGCCATCACTGTTTATTCTTATTGGTCTGACATGGGTCTATCTGGCATATGGCGATGTGCCGGCAGTAGAAGGTATTTTGTACGGAATTAAACCAGCTGTCACCGCAATTGTTGTTTTTGCGGCTTACCGCATTGGCTCAAGGGCGTTAAGGAACAATGTACTACGCGCCATGGCGGTACTGGCGTTTGTAGCAATTTTCGGCTTTGATGTACCTTTTCCCTATATCGTGCTCATGGCCGGGATCATCGGTTATGCCGGTTCGCATTTCGCACCCGATAAATTCAAAGCGGGCGGACATCATGCGGATTCTGAACATTCCTACGGACCCGCGCTCATCGACGACGACACCCCTGTTCCAGCGCATGCACGATTCAAGTGGAGCAGATTGATCGCATTCGCTTTAACAGGGCTGTCAATCTGGGCTGCGGTGATGGCCGGACTTTTTATCGCTTATGGTTGGCAAGGCACTCTCACGCAAATGGGATGGTTTTTTACCAAAGCAGCCCTCGTCACCTTTGGCGGAGCCTATGCAGTCCTGCCCTACGTCTATCAAGGTGGCGTCGAGCATTATGCCTGGTTAAGCGGGTCACAAATGATCGATGGTCTGGCACTTGGAGAAACGACTCCGGGTCCACTGATCATGGTTGTCTCGTTCGTGGGTTTTGTCGGCGGCTGGACAAAAGAACTTTTTGGGCCGGAATTGCGACCCCTGGCGGGTGCTGCCGGCGCGGCTGTAGCGACACTGTTCACGTTTTTACCTTCCTTTCTTTTTATCCTGCTCGGCGGACCATCTGTTGAGGCGACCAGGCATGATGTCAAATTCACCGCACCGCTAACAGGCATAACCGCTGCAGTGGTCGGTGTCGTGCTGAACCTGGCGGTCTTTTTCGCCTATCACGTGCTCTGGCCTCAAGGTTTTGAAGGAGAGTTTGAATGGTTGTCGGCTTTGATAGGATTGGCGGCGTTTATTGCCTTGTTTAGATACAAGGTTGGGATTGTGTCTGTTATCGCCGCCTGCGCAACTGCAGGCCTGGGGTATTCCCTGTTGCTATAGAAAGCTCTGGCAAGGTGCCGGCCGTTTATTCAAAAAGTCACATTGAAATAATATGAAGAAACTTCTTTTTATAGCTGTTGTTGCAGTATTAATAGTTAATTATATCCAGGAACAAGGCATTTCCATATCCGGGTTACCGGTATCGACCCAAAGCGCCGACCGTACGCTCCAGAACGCGTATAACAACAGACAAAGCGATCTCCAGGTTCAGGGTGAAGGTGTTGTAATGAAGGTATTGCGTGATGATCTTGAAGGCTCAAGACACCAAAGATTCATTTTAAAACTCGCTACCGGACAGACATTTCTGGTCGCCCACAACATCGATCTGGCACCGAGAATCAGCGGATTAAGAACAGGGGATACAGTAGAGTTCCATGGTGAATATGAATGGAATTCAAAAGGCGGGGTTATCCACTGGACACATCACGACCCGGCTGGTCGCCATATTGGTGGCTGGTTAAAACATGCCGGTAAAACCTACCAATAACCTCGTACAGCGTAATCTAATATTTTAAACCAATCGCAGATTTCACTTCATCCATTGTCTCATCCGCTACATCGCGTGCCGCCTCACCACCTTCCTGCAAAATGTTGCGTACCAGCTGCTGATCTTCCTCAAACTCGCGGGCACGGGCACGAATGGGCGCAAGCTCGCTGAGCACCGAATCGATAATCGGTTGTTTGCAATCCAGGCAACCGATCCCGGCCGACACACAACCCTCCCTGACCCATTGTCGCCGGGACTCATCCGAATACACTTCGTGTAACTGGAATACCGGGCACAGGTCCGGATTACCCGGATCCTGGCGACGCACACGCGCCGGATCGGTCGGCATGGTGCGCAGCTTCTGCTCAATCTCCCTGGGGTCATCACGCAGCGCAATGGTGTTGCCATAGGACTTGGACATTTTCTGTCCGTCCAGACCCGGCATCCTGGAGGCCGGCGTTAACAAGGCCTGCGGTTCGGGAAGAATAATGCGGCCACCGCCTTCCAGATAACCGTACAAGCGCTCGCGGTCACGTAGTGCCAGATTACCCTGCCCTTCCAGCAGCACGCGGCCGACATCCAGGGCTTCCTGATCACCCTTTTCCTGATACTGCCTGCGCAGCTTACGATACATCTTGGCATTCTTTTTCCCCATCTTCCTGATGGCTTCGTCGGCTTTTTCTTCGAAGTCCGGTTCTCTGCCATAGAGATGATTAAAGCGCCTCGCCACTTCCCGGGTTAACTCGACGTGCGCGACCTGGTCTTCACCGACCGGGACCGAACCGGCCTTGTACATCAGGATGTCCGCACTTTGCAGTAGCGGATACCCCAGAAACCCGTAGGTTGCCAGATCGCGTTCACGCAATTTTTCCTGCTGATCCTTGTAACTGGGCACCCGTTCCAGCCAGCCCAGCGGCGTCAGCATGGACAAAAGCAGGTGCAGTTCGGCATGCTGCGGCACTTCGGATTGAACGAAAATCTTGGCGTTGACGGGATTCACACCAGCCGCCAGCCAGTCGATGACCATATCCATGACACTGTCACCGATAATCTGCGGATCTTCGTAATGAGTGGTCAGGGCGTGCCAGTCGGCGACAAAGAAAAAACAATCGTACTCGTGCTGAAGTTTGACCCAGTTTTTCAGTACACCATGGTAGTGTCCCAGGTGCAGGCGGCCGGTAGGCCGCATGCCCGACAAAACCCGATTTTTGGACTCGCTCGTCAAGTTAAATCAACTCCTCATCAACGCAAACAATATAGTTTCAAGATAACCCGGTTTCATCCCCGCCACCGACGCCATCAGTTGCAGAAACAGCTGGACGACAGGCCACATGACGATACCCAGAACACCCGTCACCAGCAGCGCCACCAGGATAAAGAATCCATAGGGCTCAATACGTGCAAACTGATAGGCATAAGGCGCCGGCAACAAGCCGGTCACCACCCGCCCGCCATCCAGTGGCGGCAACGGCAACAGATTCAGAACCATCAGTATCGTGTTTATAAAGATGCCCGCCACGCCCATAAACAGCAAGGGCAAGGCAATCCAGTTGTCTGTGGACATGCCCAGGGCAACTCTTGCGGCGAGCGCCCATGCCAATGCCATTAACAGATTGGAGGCCGGCCCCGCCACCGCAACCCAGGCCATATCCTGCTTGGGGTGCTTGAAATTGCGCCAGTCCACCGGCACCGGCTTGGCCCACCCAAACACAAAACCACCGGGTAGCAACAGCATCACGGCAGGCACCAGAATCGTTCCAACCGGGTCGATATGTTTTATTGGGTTCAAGGTCAGGCGCCCGAGCATCTGTGCGGTTTTATCCCCGAATCTGCGCGCCACCCAGCCATGCGCCGTTTCATGCACAGTAATGGCCAGTAATACCGGCATCACCCAGGCTGCGATCTGCTGTACGGTACTGACTTGCAACATGGTCTCAGGGCCTGCTAACACGGTTAAAGCGGCAGCGACTGCGGCCGGCCGGCGTTATTCGTCGTTCATTTCGAATCACTTAATTCCTCTCCTCGTTCCATGACTGCCGTGTATCGCCTGGCCAGTACAAATCACCTATGCCAAACCTTCGCTGCAACCTTTGCCACGACGGATCAGCTGCGGCACCGGTTCTGTCAGGTCAACCACCGTGGTGAATTCAACCCCGCAATGGCCGGCATCAATTATCAGGTCCACCTGGGATTCCAGCTTATCGCGGATGTCAAACGCGTCGGTTTCCGGAAATTCATTGCCCGGCAGAATCAGTGTCGAGCTCATCAGCGGTTGAGCGTGCTCCATCAGCAAGGCTGTAGCAACCGGATGGTCCGGCACGCGGATACCGATGGTCTTCCGTTTCGGATGTTGCAGCCGACGCGGTACAGTCGCCGTCGCACGCAATATAAATGTGTAGGCTCCTGGCGTTTTCGCCTTCAACAAGCGGTAGGCCGAATTGTCCACACGCGCATAGGTCGATATTTCCGACAGGTCCCGGCACACCATCGTAAAGTTGTGTTTCTTGTCCAGGTCACGAATACGGCGAATTCGTTCGACTGCACTCTTGTCATCCAGATGACAGGCGATGGCGTAACTGGAATCGGTCGGCAAAACCACCACGCCGCCGTCGCGAATAATATCCACCGCGTGCTTGATCAGACGCGGCTGAGGGTTCTGCGGGTGAATTTCAAAATACTGACTCATACGGCTAACGCAGGCGGCCAGGATTCGGCTTCCCAGATGGGTATACAGCCATCCGGCAGGCGGCGCAGCCGGCCCAGCTCAACCCAGGGTTTTTCCGGCCCGTGATAATCCGAGCCACAGGATGCAACCAGCTTGTGTTCCCTGCAGACCGCCGCCATATGCAGGGTTTCGTCGCGTGAATGACTGCCTGATACCACCTCCAGGCCGACGCCACCCGCTTCGCGGAACTCACCGACCAGTCGCTTGAGTTTACTGCGGGTCAATCCGTAGCGCGCCGGATGGGCAATAACCGGCAAACCACCGGCCTGCCGGATCCAGTCCAGTGCCTGCTGCATCGATACCCAGTCACTACGGACGTATCCGGGTTTGCCTTTTACCAGGAATCGTTTGAAAACGTCGCGCACGGATGCTGCGTAACCTGACTCCACCAGGAAATGAGCGAAATGCGTACGGCTGAGTATTTTACCCTTGCGGAATCGATCAGCACCTTCCAGCGCCCCGGCAATCCCCTTGCTTGCCAGTTTGCGGCTGATTTCACCTGCCCGCCAGTCGCGAATTTTCTGCAATGTCTGCAAACCATCAGACAATGCCTGATTGTGGGGGTCTACGTTCAGGCCCAGAATGTGGATGGTCATAGCCTGCCAGGTCACGGAAATTTCAACACCGGGGATCAGGCTGAGATCCAGCCTCGACACCGCTTGCGCCGCCTCTGCGAGGCCGTCCAGCGTATCGTGGTCGGTCAGCGCCAGTACATCCACCCCGGCAGCATGAGCCTTTTCCAGCAGACTGGCAGGGTCAAGCGTGCCATCCGAAGCGGTTGAATGGCTATGTAAATCGTAACAACACATTTTTTTCATTGTACCGGAGCCATCGGTTCCGCGCTGCCCCTGCGGGAATTCTCGCAATCCGGTACCATTCACCCCATGAAGCTAACTGACCCGTCGTCCGAGTCTTTTCGCAGGCAGCTCGCCGAACCGCTGGCCGAGATGCTGGAGAGCTACCAGCTCAGTGAGGACAGATCCGCTCCCGCCGACTCGTCACCACCGCTGCTGGTAGAGACTTTTCAGCAATTATTTGACGCAATGGAACAAACTGAAGTCAGCCTGGCAGACGACAATTCGGTGCAAAGCGGGAACCAGGCCAGCCCTGAAGCTGTCACTGAACTGGGGGAGTACGCACTCGAGCTGTTCGATCAGTCGATGCGCTGGGCCAATCACCTCAATCTTTCGGTGGTTTTAGACCGCTTGCAGGCGTTTACCATTGCCATGGCGCGCTGGATCGCCCGTCACGGGGGGCAGCTGCACCACCTGGAGCCGGTGGTGGATGCGCTGGCGCTCAGCGCCAACCGGGCACAGGATCCCGGCGATCTGCTGGCCCTGTACCAGGCGATGGGGGAAATTATCGATGCTGCGGCACCGGTGATCCGGCAAGACCTGGAAAAAACCAATTCGGGCCGACCTTGGCGTGTTCTGCACCTTAACCGTGCGATCGTGGCAACACGCACTCATCAGCCCGACGTTATGGATGAGGCGTTTGCGGTACTGACCGGGCATCTGCCGGAGGACGCAGCCGGGTTTTTTGCACAGGGCATGGAACAGATGGACTTGCTAAACTACCCGCCCCATGTGCGGGAGGTCATGGACCGCTATTACAGAAAATGGAGCGTCAAGCGCTCCCTACATTAATTTTAAAACTGGTTTAGATAGATAACAATGAAGTTTCTCTACGACTTCTTTCCCATTCTGCTGTTTTTCGTCGCTTACAAGATGTATGACATCTATGTGGCAACCGCGGTAGCAATGGTCGCAGCTGCGGTTCAGACCTTTGCGTTCTGGCTCAAACACCGTCGCTTTGAAAAGATGCACCTGGTCACGCTTGGGTTATTGCTGGTATTCGGGAGTCTTACCATTTTTCTGCAGGACCCTGTATTCATCAAGTGGAAGCCGACCGTTATCAACTGGCTGTTTGCGGTGGTATTCATGGGAAGCATCTGGATCGGTGACAAGCCTCTGGTGGAACGCATGATGGGCCATGCCATCCAGGCGCCACGTCCGGTGTGGATCCGCCTGAGCTGGTTGTGGATTGCTTTTTTCGCCGGTATAGGTGCACTCAACCTGTACGTCGCGTTTAACTATCCTGAGGACACCTGGGTCAATTTCAAACTGTTTGGCATGCTCGGCATTACCTTTGCGTTTGTGATTGGCCAGGCTTTTTATCTCAGCCGTTATATCGAAGACCATAATAAACCGGAAGAGGAGTCTTGAATGCTCTATGCCTTAATCAGCCAGGATGCCGAGGGCACGCTGGAGAAACGCCTGGCCGCTCGCCCAGAGCACCTCAAACGGCTGGAACAGCTGCGCGATGAGGGCCGTTTGATCCTGGCCGGCCCCCACCCCGCCATTGACAGTGATGATCCGGGTCCAGCCGGTTTTACCGGCAGCCTCGTGGTTGCGGAATTCGAATCCCTGGAGGAGGCAAGGCACTGGGCGAACGCTGACCCCTACCTGGCTGCGGGCGTCTATGAACAGCTTACCGTTAAGCCTTTCAAAAAGGTGCTGCCGTAATGACCGCAGAACGTATTGCCATGATTCGTGAACGCCTCACAGAAGCGTTTTCGCCCCAGGCTCTCAATATCATCGACGAAAGTGCCAAGCACGCCGGACACGCCAGTGCCGGTGGTGCCGGCCACTTTGTGGTTGAAATCGTGTCCGAAGCCTTTGCGGGCAACAGTCTCATTAAACGCCATCGCCAAGTCTACGATGCGTTGGATGATATCATGCACAGCGAAATACACGCCTTGAGCATCAAGGCATCCACACCTGCCGAAGCGGGATACTGATTCACTCCGATTCACTCCAAATACAAAAGGACAAAATGATGAAACTAGCTTCTCTGACACTTGCGCTCGGGTTGGGCGGGCTGCTTGCGGGCTGCGACCAGATTCCGTTGAACGCAGCAGACCAGAGCCCTGCGACCGCCGCCACAGCTGTTAATGACACCAGCCCGGTACTTGCCACGGTAAACGGTTCCCCTATTACTGAAGGTGTCGTCGAGCTGTATGAGCAACAACTGAGCGCCCGCCGCCCCGGCAATCCTGCCGGCCAGGACCGCAGGGCTATCCTGGAGGAAATCATCAACCTGGAACTGGCGCGCCAGGGCGGTGAAACACAAGGTCTGGATAAAGACACCAAAATCCAGTTACAGATCGATCAGCAGCGCCGCGCTGTTATCGCCACGGCAGCCATTCAGCACGAACTGAATGCGAATCCGGTTAGCGACGAAGAATTGAAGAAGATCTACCAGGAACAGGCGCCGAGCGGCGACGAATACAAGGCACGACACATCCTCGTCAAGGAAGAAGATGAGGCGAAGACGCTGATCGTCGAGCTGGACAAGGGGGCTGACTTTTCCGAACTGGCAAAACAGCATTCCACCGGACCGTCCGGCAAAAGCGGGGGCGAATTGGGCTGGTTCTCGCCCAAACAAATGGTTGCACCCTTCTCCGAAGCCGTCTCCGGCATGGAAAAAGGGACTTATACCAAGGAACCGGTAAAAACCCAGTTTGGCTGGCACGTCATCATTCTTGACGATACACGTGAAGCTTCGCCGCCACCCTTTGAGCAGCTTAAGCCGCAATTACAGGCGTTTGTGCAGAAACAGCGCGTGCAGGAATACATTACCAGGCTGCGGCAGAGTGCAACGATTGAGATCAAGGAACAACCGGCAGAGACCGCCGACAAGGCTGAACCAGCCGACGCAGCAAGCGGCGAAGAAAAGCCCTAAACGCGAGCGCAACTAAAACCTGTGTAGGAGCGGTCTCCCGACCGCGATTTCTCTGGATATCACCAGCGTATCGCGGTCAGGAGACCGCTCCTACAACATCAGGCCTGCGCATAGGCATGCATCGCAGCTTCCACCGCCACACCGCCTTTAACCGGCGCCCCCATATCGGAAAGCACCGCATCCAGCGCGCCCAGGCACAGCAATACATTCTTCTGGTTACTGGCATAGCCCATTAAACCAATACGCCAGATTCTGCCGGCCATCGGTCCCAGGCCGGCACCAATTTCCAGCCCGTACTCGTTCAACAAACGTCCTCGCACCGCCGCATCATCGATGCCGTCCGGAATGCTGACTGAATTCAGCTGCGGCAAGCGATCCGCTTCATCAACCACGAAAGAAAGACCCATCGCCTCGACACCGGCACGCAGGGCCAGGTGATTGTCCCGATGCCGCTGCCAGGCATTCTCGATGCCCTCCTCTTCCAGCACGATCAGAGCTTCGTGCAAACCGTACAACGCGTTGATCGGCGCAGTATGGTGATAAGCGCGCTTGCCGCCGCCACCCCAGTAACCCAGCACAAGATTCAGGTCCAGGAACCAGCTCTGCACTTTGCTGCTGCGATTTCTGAGCCGTTCAACGGCACGATCACTGAAAGTCACCGGCGATAAGCCGGGCGTACAGGACAGGCATTTCTGGGTACCGGAATACACCGCATCCAGCCCCCAATCAGTCACCCTCAGCGGAGAGCCACCCAGCGAGGTCACGGTATCCGCAATTGTCAGGCAGTCGTGTTGACGCGCAAGTTCGGCCAGCGTTCTGGCATCTGATATGGCACCGGTCGAAGTTTCAGCGTGAACAAACGCCAGTACCCTGGCATCCGGATTGGCTTTCAATGTTTCATCGACTTTATTGGCATCAACCGCTTTCCCCCACTCGTCTTCAACCATCACGGGGATAGCGCCACAGCGCTCGACGTTCTCTTTCATACGGCCGCCGAACACCCCGTTCTGGCAAACCACCACCCTGTCACCGGGTTCGACCAGATTCACAAAGCAGGTTTCCATACCCGCCGATCCCGGCGCGGAAACCGGCATGGTCAGATCGTAGTCGCTCTGGAAAGCATAACGCAGCAGCTCTTTCATAGTATCCATCATGGCCACAAATGCCGGATCCAGGTGCCCGATGGTGGGCCGTGACAGGGCCTCGAGGATACGTGGATTAACATCGGACGGTCCCGGTCCCAGCAGGGTACGTGCCGGGGGATGAAAGGATTTTTGTGTCATTTCTGCATTCCTGTTCTAAAAATCGGTGAGTTTAACATGGAGTCCGGCACAGATTCCCCCGGTCTGCACCAGTATCCCAGAATTGACAACAAGTTCATTAGGTACTCATCCCCTGATTAAATAGTTCGTTCTGGCCTTGTATAGCCTGACCGCAAAGGGCGCTAAGGGCGCTAAGGAAACACTGACCGCAAAATTGGAGGTTTTCATTGGATACAGCGTGTTAAGCAGGATTATTCACTCTGCCAGCAGCAGTTATCTTCCTTAGCGTCCTTTACGGTTAATTATCTTGGGTATGGGAAATTCACCCAATTGAAACAGACAAGCCCCCCTTTACGGAGCAACCGGTTTACCACTGTTGAGCATATTTCACTGTATTCTTTCCCCGCGGGTCAGAAAAACAATGCGTGCTGTAATGAACATGGTCATCAGAACGGACGTCGCGAATGCGTAGAGCCCGTAACGCATCTCGACATGGGCAATAACTCCCAGCTTTACAGCCACGACGAGTATGGCAACCACGAAAACATCCAGCATTGACCATTTACCAAACAGATGCATCCAGTGCAGATACTGATGCAGCCGCTTGTTAGCGGATAAGCGGTTACCGACCAGCAGGTAGAGCACACCGAGCTTGAGCACCGGCAACACGATACTGAAGCAGGAAATAACAAAAAACAGGAACCACTGCCCCTCTTTCAGCAGCTGCATAACGCCGGACAGGACTGAAAAGGTATTCTCGATGACAAGAAATTTTTCCAGTGTGATGATGGGTGCCACCAGGCCGATAGCCAACAGAATGGAGGCTGCAGCGATCAACAAGCGGAGCTGCCTGGCCTTGCCGGGATACTGGCGGGCAATAATTATGTCTTCGTCATTCACCGGCATGTTATCTGTTGAGCATGTGCACCAATACCCAGGTGTACGCGACGAGATTGATGAGAATAACAAATCCTCCCAGGGCCATCTGTATCTCAGCTGTTAGCGCCTCCGGGTAGATCACCGGCAGCAGGTAGTGTTCTATGAATCCACCGGAATACCCCGCCTCACCCGCCGCCTGCCTGAGTCGCTGTTCGAGCGGCGTGAGTGGACACAAGCAGCCCTGAAACTCGATCAGCGCACCCCATACGGCTGCGGGAAGATGCAGGAAAAGAACCCAACGCCACTTCACGACCAGGAAGCCACCGATAATCACGAAGATGATAAATCCAAGGTGGAATAGAACCAACAGGTCTGCCGCTGATCGGTACAACATGGACTAAATCACTAAAGCGGGCTGCCGGCACACTAGTGTACCGTCTCAAACAGATGACATCGGAGCTGATGTGTCTTCGTTAACCGGGTCAGCGATGGATAACTTTGACGGCACTCCGGCTTTACCTGCGGGCAACGCGGATGGAAGTGGCAGCCTTGAGGTGGACTGGATGGCGATGGCAAATCACCTTCCAGACGAATACCCCGGCGTTCACCGTCTGTGTTGACTCTGGGTGCAGCCGACAGCAATGCCTGGCTATAGGGGTGTTTGGGGTTATCCAATACATCCTCCACATCGCCCTCTTCGACAATACGCCCCAGGTACATGACCGCGACACGATCCGCCAGGTAGGACACCACGGAAAGATCGTGGCTGATAAACAGGAAAGACAAGCCAAGTTCAGCTTGCAGGTCCTGCAGCAGATTGAGAATCTGTGCCTGCACTGATACGTCCAGCGCACTGGTGGGTTCGTCACAGACAATCAGTTTCGGATTCACGGCCAGGGCGCGCGCAATACAGATGCGCTGACGCTGGCCGCCGGAGAATTCATGCGGGTAACGGCGTGCGTGTTCCGGACGAAGGCCAACCTGTTGCAGCAATTTGTGAACATGTTGTTTTCTTTGCTGCGCCTTGCCACCCAGGCCCTGGGCGATCATGCCCTCTTCAACGATGTCGCCCACGCTCATGCGCGGATTCATCGACGAAAACGGGTCCTGAAATATGATCTGAAAATCCGCGCGTCGCCTTCTCAGGCCTTCGCCTTTGAGCTCGGTGAGTTCAAGTTCTTCAAAGCGCACGCTGCCGGCGGTTATGTCCAACAATTGCAGGATGCCCTTGCCCACTGTGGTTTTACCGCAGCCCGACTCGCCGACCAGTGCCAGAGTCTGTCCGCTGGATATCGACAGGCTGACGCCGTCAACAGCACGCACCTGGCCGACAATCCGCTTGAGCAATCCCTTGTGAATGGGGAAATGGACTTTCAGATCCTCGACATCCAGCAAGGGACGCTGCGTTGATGTTTTGACAGCAATTTTCGCCGCGGCATCGAGCTTGACTTCTGTTGTCCGGCTGCCACCGGGCGACACGCGGCGGTCAGCGAGGTGGCAGCGGACACCCTGTTCCGCGCCGGTCTCGAACCAGCCTGGACTATGACGCCGGCAGTATTCCCATGCCCGTTCGCAACGATCGGCAAAACGGCAAGCATAAAAAACCTGGTTCAATGGTGGCACAGTTCCCGGAATAACCGTCAAGCGTTGTTCGCGTTTACTACTGTCGGGTAGTGCTGCAAACAGCCTGTCACTGTACGGATGTTGTGAGTTGCCGAAAAAGATCTCACGCGGAGCCTGTTCGACAAGTTGACCGGCATACATCACGGCAACACGATCGGCCATTTCCGCGACCACACCCAGATCGTGCGTGATCAGCATCACCGCCATGCCACGTTGCTGTTGCAGCCTTTTGATCAGTTCCAACACCTGCTGCTGGATAGTGACATCCAGTGCCGTGGTCGGTTCATCGGCAATCAGAAGATCGGGGTCACCGGCCAGGGCGATAGCAATCATCACGCGCTGTTTCATGCCGCCCGACAGCTGGTGCGGGAACTCCCCATAGCGCCGATCGGCATCGGGGATACCCACATCATCCAGCAATTCCACCACCCGTGTCCGGGCCGCTTTCCCGTACAGACCTTTGTGTTGCTGCAGGCTTTCGGCGATCTGTGCACCGATAGTCATGACCGGATTCAGGGAGGTCATAGGCTCCTGAAAAATCATGGCTATACTGCCGCCCCGAACGGAACGCATCCCGTTTTCGGTGAATGCCAGTAGTTCTTCACCATTCAGCAGCACAGAACCGGAGACAATCTCACCGGCCGGGCGTGGCAGCAATCGCAACAATGCCAACGCTGTCATGGATTTCCCGCAACCCGACTCACCCAGCAGCGCGAAAGTCTCGCCATGCCTGATATGGAAACTCAGACCGTCTACCGGGCGTATGGCGCTGTCACCGTTGCCGATTCGGACACTCAGGTCTTTAACCTGTAAAAGCGGCTTCGTCATAGCTTATGTTTGTGCCCGCAAGCGTGGATCGAAGGCATCCCGCACCGCATCGGAGAACAGGTTGGCTGCCAGAACCAGCGTAAACATGAAACTGAATGCCGCCAGTAACGACCACCACACCATGGGTTCGCGCGCCATCTCCAGGCGGGCCCGATTGATCATATTGCCCCAGCTCATGGTGGTGGGATCGACGCCGACGCCGACATAGGACAGTACAGCCTCGGCCAGTACCAGGCCACTGAAATCGATCACCACGGCGATCAGCACCAGGTGCAGCAGGTTGGGCAACAGATGACGTACCAGTATCGTGGACCTGGCCACACCAAAGGCATGGGCGGCCTGGACGTAATCCAGCTCACGCAGCTTCAGGGTCTCTCCGCGCAACAGGCGGCACAACCCGGTCCAGCTGGTAATGCCGAGAATCAGGCACAGAAACAACAGACGCAGATCGGCACGTTCGGCCATGGTCTCGAACAATTCAGGATGGTTATCCATGTAGACCTGCATCATCAGTACGGCTGCCGCGATGAGCAAAACCCCCGGAATCGAATTCAGCGTGGTGTATAAATACTGAATCACGTCATCGACCCAACCACGGAAATAACCCGCCATCATGCCGAGAAAAACAGCAAACGGCAGCATCACAAGTGTTGTGAGTGTGCCGATCACCAGACCGGTGCGAATGCTTTTTATGCTTTGATATAGAACGTCCTTGCCGACCTTGTCGGTGCCGAAGACATGATAGGTGCTGGCCAGATTGGCCGTCAGCGCGACGATCAGTACAAAAACAAAAACGGCGGCTATGGCCGTGCGCCAGGGCACATCGGACTCACCGCGGAGGATGCGTCGTAACGAGCCCGCCAAAGACAAGCTCCATCTTCTCGCCAGCCACGCGGCCAGCAACACACCAAGCACCAGTATCACTGTCGCCGCCTGGACGAGTGCCTGACCCGAGCGCCAGCCAATATCGGCGCTTCTTTCTTCCAGATTGGTGAGGTGTGCACCCCCATATTCCAGACGCGGAAATGTTCTGTACTGTTCCCCATCTTCGCCAATAACGGCTTCCTTGGTATAGAGATGTAGGGCAAAAGGCGCCGAATAGGTTTTCTCCACCTGGGTACGCATATCACCCAACAGTTCATCCAGAAGACTCAGCACATCACCCGAATACTGAACCTCCTGCTGCCCTTCGTGCGTCGGCAAGGCCTTGCGGAAATGCACCGAGTCAAGCAGGCCGGTGATCGTATAGACAGTCAATACCACCAGCGAGGCCACCGCCATACGGCTGCGAACCACCTCGCGCCAGGGCGCCCGAAGGTGTTCCTTGTTTCGCGCATACAGGGCAAAGCTGAACACAACGGCAAACAGTACAAATACCAGTGCATCGGTCCACAGCATGACGGGCTGGATCATGACAGGCGGATCCTCGGGTCGACCAGGGTGTAGGACAGATCGGTCAACAGCAAGCCGAGAATGTAGAGCGCCGAACCCAGGAATACCATAGCCCTCACAATGGCGAAATCCTGCTTCTGAATCGCTTCGATGGTGTAACTGCCGAGACCGGGAATGCCAAAGAAGGATTCCATAATCAGGCTGCCCATAAAGAGTGTCGGAAGGACGACGACAACACCCGTCAGAATCGGCACCATGGCATTTTTCAGAACGTGCCTGAACAGCAGCCGGACTTCCGGCAGCCCTTTGGCGCGCGCCGTACGCACATAATCCCGGTTTATTTCTTCGAGGAATATGGTGCGATACCAGCGGCTGCTGGAGCCAATACCGGCGAACACGCCGATAGCAACCGGCAGGAGGACAAAGCGCCAGGCCAGCCAGCCGGGCTCATAGCCGGACACCGGCACCAGGTGCAGGAGTTTACTGAAAACGTACTGCCCGGCGATGATATAGAACAGGCCGGAGATGGACATCAGGATGACACACAAGGTCACCCCGGAAATATCCAGGTAAGTACCGCGGAAGAATGCCAGCAACATGGCAAAACTGATATACACCAGCAGGCCGATCAGAAAAGTCGGCAGGGCAATAGCCAGACTGGGCCACATGCGCTGACTGATATCCTGACCGATATCCCTTCCGGCATCCGAGGAGCCGAAATCAAAGGCAAACAGGCGTACGGATTTATCGAAAAAAATGGTACCCGTCACCCGTTCTGCGCCATCTAGCTGCCGGTTATAGATCAAGGGCCGGTCATAGCCCCGTTCGGCTTTCCATTTCTCGATAGCATCCGCTGTGACGCGTTTCATACCCAGGTGCATACGTGCCATATCGTCGGGCGAATTGACGACAAAGAACAACACGAAAGTTATCAGGTTGACCCCGACAAGAATGGGGATGGCGTACAGCGCCCTGCGGATGATATAGGCAAACATCAGTGTTCCAGGGTCCGGGCCCGTTGATTCTCGTGCCGCCGATAGCCGATGACTGCCGGAATCACAGATACGATCAGGATCAGCATTATCAGACCGAGTGGCCACACGACGGGCTGATTCCAGGCTTCGCGCTGCTGCTCACGCAAGGCCGGCTCGATGCGTCGGTACTTGAGTGTATTGTTCGCCATCAGGTTGGATTTGGCGTTATGGTACCAGTCATGAAACAACACAAACTGCTTGGGATGGAAACCGAATACCCAGGGCGCATCATGGCGCAGGATTTCCACCATGCGGTCGATCACCTCCTGACGCTGAGGTCCGTTTTCAATATTTTTCATCTGCTCGAACAAGCGGTCGAATTCAGCGTTGCTGTAGTTGGCCGCATTCTCGCCACCATGCTCGACTTTAGCGTTCTTCCCATAGAGCAGAAACAGGAAATTCTCCGCATCCGGGTAATCCGCATTCCAGCCCCACTGGAAAAGCTGTGCCGTGCCTTTCAGCATTTTGTCCTGAAAACGGTTGTAATCCGTGCTACGGACCTGCAACTGGATGTCGAGTTTGGCGAACTGTTTGCGGATCCAGTCCAGACGCGCCGAATCGTCCGGGCCGCCACCGCTGGTATCGAAATACAATGCCAGGGGTTTTCCGGTCTTGATATCCCTGCCGTCCGGATAACCCGCTTCCGCCAACAAGCGCCTGGCCTCAGCGATCGGTTTGCGTTGCGGGCCATGCGGGGTCCAGTCATAGACGTGTGGATTAATGCCTTGCCTGCCGTCAACATGACCGAAAATTCCAGGTGGCAAAGGACTCTGCGCCGGGATGCCGCGGCCGTTGTTGAAGACGGATATATACTCTTCGTAGTCCATGGCAATTGAAATCGCCCTGCGCAGCAGACGTGCCCGCTCGCTGTCCCCACCCACCAGCGGGTCCAGCATATTGAAGCCCATGTAGTAAACCGAGCTGGATACTGCTGTATGCAGCTGAATTCCCTTGACCTTCAGCTCGGGCGTCAGCGATATATCACCACCCGATGTGACCTGGATCGCCTGGTCAAAGCTGTCCGAACCCACACCGGATGCATCATAGTAACCCTGCAGAAACTTGTTCCAGGTCGGGATAGCTTCTTTTTCCAGACTGTAAATCACCTTGTCGATCATCGGCAACTGACGCCCGGCATCATCCAGATAGCCTTGCCCGGCATCGCCGTTTTCACCCTCCAGCGGGTAGCGTTCGCCGTGAAAATTGGGGTTACGTTCCATGATCATCTGCCGGTTGGGGTTATTGACAGTCAACATGTACGGACCCGTTCCGAGCGGATACCAGTCCAGACTGATGTTGCGTTCCTTCATACCCGGCCGCGAGTAGAACGCATCGGCCTCCCAGGGCACCGGCGCAAAAAAAGGCATCGCCAGCCAGTAGAGGAATTGCGGGTACTTACCGCGAACCCTGATTCGATAGCGATAACGATCAAGGACCTCGACGCCGGCCAGTGGATAGTCGCGGAGATCCAGGGATGCTGCGGCGGACTCACCTTCGCTTTTTTGTTCAAATGCCTGTTTCAGCGTCGCCGCATAGTCAGCCAGGCCCACGATATAATCAGACATCAAGCCAAATACCGGTGAATGCAGCCGGGGGTGCGCCAGGCGTTTTATCTGAAAGGCATAATCTGCAGCGACCAACTCCCGACTACCGTTTTCGCGAAAATCAGACAGCGTCTTCACCGCTTCAAGATCCTGTTCTTGCAAGGCATGGTAGAGGAACTGTCCCTGTTCGTCCCTGGCAAAAGCAGGGTGAGGCTGATAGTGGATACCGGGCTGTATTTCTATGTCATAGACACTGTAGGCAATTTCACCGACTGAGGCATTATCGGGCAGACGCTGCCCTTGCTCATCCAGGTAGTAGGGCACAGGAATAGCGGTAACAGTGGCCGGCTCCAGCTGATACGGCCGTTTGAGGAAATGGTATTGCAGGGGTGGTTCGTAGATCTGGCCGGTAAACACCACTTCATTGGCACTGTAGGACTGCGCCGGGTCGAGATGTTTGGGCCTCTCACTGAAGGAAGAATAAAGGATATTCTGACCGCCCTGGTCAGGTGGATAGGGACTGTTCCAGGCTTGATCGCTGCATGCCGTGACTGCAAGTCCCGTCAGGATGAAAAGCATCCATCCGACCAACAGCTTCGTGTGTCTGAACAGCGGTTCTGGCGCAGGCATGAATCTGCATTATAGAGACCGTGCCGGGAGATTCACAGGCCCTTCCAGTATCGGCATTTTTCCGGTACCTTATGCCCTGAATCATCAAACAGAGGTCAGAGGCAGCCATGGGATTTCTAAGCGGCAAACGCGCACTCATCGTAGGACTCGCCAGCAACCGATCCATCGCCTGGGGTATCGCCAAGGCCATGCAGCGGCAAGGTGCCGAGCTCGCCTTTACCTACCAGAATGACAAGCTGCACGACCGCGTGGCAAAAATGGCCGGGGAATGCGGCACAGAAATCACCGTGCCTTGCGATGTCTCCAACGATGAAGAGATCGATGCCGTGTTTGACCATCTGGACAATTACTGGGATCACCTCGATATCATTGTCCATTCTGTAGCCTTCGCCCCGCGCACCGAGCTGGAAGGCGACTATCTTGAAACGGTCAGCCGTGAGGGTTTCCGTGTCGCGCACGAAATCAGTTCCTACAGTTTTTCGGCGCTGGCCAAAGCCGGCTGCCGCATGATGGAAGGCCGCGATGGCGCCCTGTTGACAATGAGCTATTA
The DNA here is from genome assembly GCA_965603065.1 of uncultured Gammaproteobacteria bacterium. Lineage (GTDB taxonomy): Bacteria > Pseudomonadota > Gammaproteobacteria > DSM-19610 > DSM-19610 > Thiogranum. The sequence continues at coordinate 1,955 of CBFDBP010000008.1, read as the reverse complement.
CGGCGCCGAAAAGGCCATGCCCAATTACAATATCATGGGTCTGGCCAAGGCCAGCCTGGAAGCCAACGTGCGCTACATGGCACAAAGCCTGGGACCGGATGGCATTCGGGTCAATGCCATATCCGCGGGCCCGATTAAAACACTGGCAGCAGCGGGAATCAGTAACTTCCGCAAGATGCTGGATCTTATGGAACGCGCCGCCCCCTTGCGCCGCAATATAACCATTGAGGAAGTCGGTAATGCGGCAGCTTTCCTGTGCTCGGATCTTGCTTCGGGTATCACCGGTGAAGTGACCTATGTAGACGCCGGCTATAACATCACCGGCATGCCACCACTGGACGACTGAATCTTAACTTGCCCCCAGCGTAGGAGCGGTCTCCTGACCGCGATAGAGTGCAAATATCATACTGAGGCCTGCTTAAGTTAGCCAAACCGCCATCGCGGTCAGGAGACCGCTCCTGCCGGTTTGGCTTTCAACACATCCTGCTCACCTTCTGTTTTGGCAATCAGCACAGCGCCACAGGAATCACTGAATACATTCACCGATGTCCGGAACATATCCAGGATCCTGTCCACCGCCAGTATCAATCCAATAGCTTCAGCAGGCAGCCCGATGCTGGACAGAATGATGGTAATGGCCACCAGGCTGGCCGCTGGTATGCCGGCAACACCAATCGATGTCAGCAGCGCCACCAGCACAATGGTGAACTGGGTTACAAAACTCAGCTCCAGACCATAGGCCTGCGCGATAAACATCGCCGCGACACACTCGTATAACGCTGTCCCGTCCATATTCACTGTTGCGCCTAACGGCAATACAAAACTGGAAGTACGATTGGATACCCCTGCATTGTCCCGGACACATTCCATGGTAAGCGGCAGCGTCGCTGATGAGGATGCTGTTGAAAACGCCGTCAGCAGGGCCGGCATCATGGCTTTGAAATGCGCCAGCGGATTGACTCTCGCCACCAGCACAAGCAATACCGGCAAGGTGACTGCCACGTGTACGAGCAAAGCCAGTAGAACACTCAGGGTGAATGTGCCAAGCGAGACGGCCAGATCATCGAGCTGCTCCGGACCAATGCCGGCGACCGTTTTCGCCACCAGACCGAACACCCCCAACGGCGCAAACTTCATGATTAAATCGGTGATACCCATCATAACGTCGGCAACACCCTGCCAGAACCGGTTAAGCAGGTTGCCGGACTCCTTGTCGATGCGCGTCATGAAAAACCCGAACAGCAGGCTGAAGAAAATCAGGCCCAGCATCTGCCCCTCAGCAGCAGCCAGTACAATATTGGGTGGCACCATGCTCAGGAAAACATCGCTCAGATCGGATGCAGAACGTCCCTGCACTTTTTCTGCAACCTGAGCCACAGCTTCCTGACTGAGGCCAAGCACCTCGCGTGCCGGTTCACCATTGATAACCCCCGGATTCAGGATATTCACGAATAACAAGCCGGTCAGAATCGCCAGCAGGCTGGTGGTCATATAAAACAGTACGGTCTTGCCGCCCAGCCGTCCGAGTCCGTGTGAACCGCCGACACCGGAAATACCGGTAATAATCGACGAGATGATCAAAGGCACGATAATCATTTTCAAAGCGTTCATGAACAAGGCGCCAATGAACACATAGACAGCGTAGAGCTTTACCCCCAGCAAGGTACCCTCGGTACCACTCAGATGCCCGACAAAAACCGCCAGCACGAGTGAAATGAGAATCTGCCAGTGGAGCTTGAGCTTCATTTTAATACCGTTGCCTTTTCGAGCTGGGGCTGAATTGATTTTTCACCACGAAGGGCGCGAAGTTTTGTTATTGAGCAGGCACGACTCCACCCGATATGGATTTACAAGACCGTCGGCAGCAGGATGCTGCCGTCGGGCATACAGGGATGTATTCACAGCGTGTCTGGTAAATCCATATCGGGTGGAGTCGTGCCGGATTTGTGTATAAA